>DATDHP010000103.1:0-13230 GCA_036521515.1 Vicinamibacterales bacterium | reverse complement strand
GTTGGCGCCTCTGGTGCGCCCTCGATCGCCTGCCGGGTCGCCGTGCGCAGTCGCCGGTCGGCGTCGCTCGTGACGACGAGCGTGGCCATCATCTCGTCGGTGTTGCAGCCCACGCGGATCGCGATGGCGCGGAGCACGCCGCGCCCCCGGGCATCGGCGCCAGCGACGCCCGCGCGCGCGCACGCCTCGCCAAACGCGAAGGCCAGCGTGTTGCCGCGCGGGTCGTGGACGGGGCACTCGCGAACGGGGATCACGCGGCGGGTTCCGCGAACGTAGTGGCCCATTGCCATCGAGGTTGCTCGCGTGCGGCTGACGCCGGACGCCACACCAAACACGAAGTGCACCTTGTGCCGGTAGCCCCATGGATCGTCGACTGGCGTCGAGGGCTGCATCGCGCGCACGCCGGGTGCAGCGGGCACGGCGGTTCGCACCAGCCGTTCGACGAGCGCGGTCTTGAGGCGCAGCTGCTCGGGGTATGCGATGTGCTGCCACGCGCAGCCGCCACACGCTCCCACGCCCGGCTTCGCGTCGACGCCGAAATGGGGACATCGCGGAGCGATGCGGTGCTCAGACGGTGTGAGCACCTCGATGAGCCGCGCGGTCGCCGTGTTCTGCCGGCGCGCGCCGACCCGGACGCGGACACGTTCGCCAGGAATGGTGAACGGGACAATGAGCCGGAGCCCGCCGGCCCGGGCGACCCCGTCGCCGGCGGCGTTCAGCGAGTCGATGGTGACGTCCAGCGTGTCAGCCACGGAGGCCACGGAGACGAATTGCCACGGAGCTCACGGAGACATTCGCTGATGGAGACCACGGAGACGGATTAGCCAACATCATCCAAACCCGTGCTGTGGCTTCCGGCTTCAGCCGGAAGAACACTCTCCGCGTTCTCCGCGGCGTCCTACTGCACGCCGAGCAGCTCCACGTCGAACACCAGCGTGGCGTTCGGCGGGATCACGCCGCCGGCGCCGCGGGCGCCGTATCCGTACTGGGGCGGAATGGTGAGGGTGCGCTGCCCGCCCACTTTCATCCCGGCGACCCCTTCGTCCCAGCCGCGGATCACTTCACCGGCGCCCAGTCGGAAAGTGAACGGCTCGTTGCGATCGCGCGAGCTGTCGAACTTCGTCCCCTTCTTGTCGGCTTTCGTCTCGTCGTAGAGCCAGCCCGTATAGTGCACGGTGACGTTCTGGCCTGATGCGGCCTCCGCACCCGTACCGGGCTTGGCGTCCGTCCGCACCAGATCCGAGATATTCGACTGACCTTGTGCCACGTTTTCAGACTCCGTTCCGCCGCACCCGATGGCGCAGGATACGGCGCCAGTTGCAATCAACACAGCTGCCAGTAGCGACAAAGAGGACATCGTCATTCTCCCGGCGGGGCTTCCACTGCTCACTGCCCACTGCCTGCCGCCGAACACCGAATTATACGTGCCACGCCGGCTGCATGAACGGTGCTGCCGAGATGGATCGCGCGCGGCGCGCGAACCGATCGAAAAACCGCCACAATAAAGTCTCCGGGCTTCGGGCTCCAGGCTCCAGGCCTGCCCGCCGCCCCGTGTTCAGGCCCCGGAGTCCGCAGCCCGGAGTCCGGAGCCGTTGACGGAGGTTCCAGTGGCTCTGCGCACAGGTGTTGGTCTCGTGCTCACGCTCATCGGGATGGCGGTGTTGGCCTCGATCGCCGGCATCCTGCTCCTCTACCTCGTGATGTCGCGCGGGCCGGCGGTGGCCGAGCAGTCGACGCTCGTGCTCCGGCCCGGCGGAGAACTGTACGAGGTACTGCCTGACGACGTCGTGGGCCAGCTGATCGGCCGGGACGCGACGACGATCCGAGGCTTCGTCGAGAGCCTGCGCTTGGCCAAGCGCGACCCGCGCATCAGGAACGTCGTGCTGATGCCCTCCACGCTCGAACTGCCGTTCTGGGGCAAGGTGCAGGAGCTGCGCAACGCGATTCTCGACTTCCGCGAATCGGGCAAGAGCGTGACGGCGTTCCTGGAGTACGGCGGCGAGCGCGAGTACTACCTGGCCACCGCCGCCAACCGGGTGTTCCTGCTGCCCACCAGCCCGCTCGACCTGACCGGCGTCGCGTCGTACGAGGTGTTCCTCCGCGGCACGCTCGACAAGGTCGGCGCGTACCCCGACTTCATCCACGTCGGCGAATACAAGACGGCGGTGAATACCTTCACGGAGCGATCGTTCACACCCGCTCACCGGGAGATGACCGAGTCGCTGAACCGGGACATGTACGACCAGCTCGTACGTGGCATCGCGATGGCGCGGAAGAAGACTCCTGCCGAAGTGCGCGCGATCATCGACCAGGGGCCGTTCTCGCCGGAAGATGCGCTGCGCCTGGGCCTCGTCGACGATCTCGCGTATGAGGATCAGCTCGACGACCGCGTGCCGGAGCTGCGTGCGACTGCCGGCTCTTGGCCGCGAATCGACGGGATGGACTATCAGCGCGTCAGCTCGCGCTCGGCGGGCTTCGGCCGGCGATCGCGGATCGCAGTGCTGTACGCGGTCGGGACGATCGTGTCGGGCAAGAGCGGCTTCGACCCGGCCAACGGCACGGTCGTGGGATCGGAGACGGTCGTCGAACACATCCGGCGTGTGCGCGACGACGAATCCATCAAGGCGATCGTGCTGCGAGTGGACAGCCCAGGCGGGTCGTCCGTCGCGTCGGACGTCATCTGGCGCGAGCTGATGATCACGCGCGACACGAACCCGTCGCGACCGCTGGTCGTGTCGATGGGCGATCTGGCCGCCTCCGGTGGCTACTACATCTCCATGCCCGGCCAGATCATCGTCGCCCAGCCTGCGACGCTCACCGGATCCATCGGCATCTTCACCGGCAAGTTCGTCGTGAACGGCATCATGCAGAAACTCGGCGTGACCACGGAAACGGTGCAGTCAGGCAGGAACGCCACGGTGAACTCGCCGTTCCAGCCGTTCTCGCCGGAGCAGCGGGCGAAGGTGCAGGACTACGCACAGGGCTTCTACGACAACTTCGTGGAAAAAGCCGCCGAGTCGCGACAGACGACGCCGGAGCGGATCGACGCCGTGGCGCAGGGACGCGTATGGACCGGTCAGCAGGCGAAGCAGCAGGGGCTGGTCGACGAGCTCGGCGGCCTCACCGAAGCGATCGAGATCGCCAAGGCACGCGCGAAGATTCCGGCTGAAGAAGAGGTCGAGCTGGTGGTGTACCCCACGCGGCGCAGCATCTACGAGCTCCTCAGCCAGCAATTCGGGTCGGCCGGATTCAGCGCGTGGAGCCTGTTGACCGGCGACGCGGAGCGCAAGGCGCTCGCCGCGCTCACCGCGCCGGCGCGCCTGTTCCGGCGCGGAGAGGCGCTCGCGTTGATGCCATTCACGTTCATGCAGTAGCCACGACGATTCGTGAATCGCGATGCGCGATTCGTGATTGCAATCACCAATCACGAATCACGAATCACGAATGATTTACACGCCCACGACCCGGCGGATGACGTCGTTGTTGATCTCGATCGCCATCTTTTCCTTCGCGCGGTTCATATAGGCCGTGAAGAACCGGCCGCGGCGCTCGTTCAGCAACTCGGTGCGGAACGTCTCCTTCGCCGGCCGAAATTCCTCGGGCGTCACCTCGTCGCGCTCGACGACGCGGACGATCACGGTGCCGTCGCCTGTCGTGATCGGATCGCTCACGCTTCCGGCGGGCATGCTGAAGGCGACCTTGTCGACTTCCGGGCTGACGCCGACGTCGGGGAGCGCCGACGCGCGCGCCACGAGCTCGGTGTCCTTCGCTTCGAGCCCCTGCGCCTTGGCGGCCGCGGTGAAATTGCCCGCCACCGCCTTCAGCGCCGCCGCGATCTGCCCGGCGCGCTGCCGGCTGAGGTCCGTGGCCCGCGAGCGGATCAGGTCCTCGCGCACCCGATCCTTCACTTCATCGAGCTTCGGCACGTACGGATCGCGCTTGCCGGACACGGTAACGAACACTGGCCCGCGCGGCGTTTGCAGCGCCCCGCTCACCACGTTGTCGGCGAGCGTGAACGCGCTCGCCGAGACCGAGGGCGCCGCGCCGAGCCCGGGCACCGGGTCGCCGCGCTGGAAGAAGCCGGACTCGACGACCGTCAGGCCGTTCTCCTTCGCCACCGTGTCGAGGTCGGCCGGCGTCTTGAGCCGGCCCGCCACCCGGGTCGACTGTCCGTTGAGCTGCTGATCCACTCGCTGCCACGCGAGGTTGTCCTGGATCTGCGCGCGCACGCTGTCGAGCGGCGTCGTCGTCGCCGCCCGCTTGTCCACCACCTTGATGATGTGGAATCCGAACTGCGACTTCACGAGATTGGTGATCTGGCCGGGCTCGGTGTTGAACGCCGCCTGCTCGAACTCGGGGACCATGCGGCCGCGCGCGAAGTAGTCGAGGTCGCCGCCGTTCACCTTCGAGCCCTCGTCCTCGGAGTACTGCTTGGCGAGCGCCGCGAAGTCCTCGCCGGCCTGCGCGCGCTTGAGAATTTCCTCGGCCTGCTTCTGCACGGCGGCTTCATCCTTGCCGGCGGTGTTGAAGAGGATGTGGCTCGCGCGGACCTGCTCGGGCGTTTGGTACTGCTGGGTGTTGTTCTTGTAGTAGGTCTCGACTTCCGCCGGCGTGATGTTCACCTTGGCGCGCGCCGCGTCGCGATCGAGGAGCAGCATCCTCACCCTGCGCTGCTCGCCCATGCGGTATTCGGCCTGGCGCTGGTTGAAGAACGTTTCGACGTCCTGGTCCGTCACCGTGACCTGGTCACGGAAGCGGTCGGCGGTCAGCGCCACGACTTGCAGCTTCACCTTCTCGTTGCGCTGCTTGTACTCGCGCTCGAGCTCCGGCTCCGACACCGCCATCCAGTCGGTCAGGACGGCGCGCAGCTTGTCGATCATCATGCTGCGCCGGAGGTTCTGCTCGAAGTCGAACTTCGTCATCGGCGGCCGCTGGCTGCGGAGCAGCTGCTCGTAGCGCGCCTCCCCGATGAACCGGCCGTTCTCCTGCAGCCCCGGAATCGCGAAGATCTGCTGCGCGAGCTCCTCGTCGCTGACGCGAATCCCCTGGCGCTCGGCCTCGGCCAGCGCCGCCTGCTCGTCGATCATCTGCTGCAGGATCTGCCTGTCGATGCCGAGCTGCTTCAGCAGCTGCTCGTTGACGTTTCCGCCGTAGGCCGTCGTGTACGCCTGCATCTGCGTGAGATAGCGCCGCTGGAACTCGCCGGCGGTCAGTGTTCGACCCTCGATTTCGGCGACGACCTCGTTCGGCGCGGCGGTGCCAGCGATGGTCGAGGTGGGCGTATTGACGAAATCGGTCGCGTAAAAAGCGATGAACGTCAGCACGACGAGGCCAAGGCTCCACTTGAGCCAGTTCTTGTGCCGACGCATCCGGTCAAGCATGGTCATAGAACAATCCTTGTGGGGCTCCGGCCGGGACGCTGCTGCGCGGGCCGGAAACACCAATCGTACGCCACGAAATGCAGCGGCTGCAACCAGTTATCGTGCTATATTGAGGCGTTCAGGAGCACTGCGCGGCTTCCCCCGAGCCCATGTCCATGCACGCCCCCGCCTCTGCGAGTGGTGACACGCATCTCTGCCAACCCTGACGTCGCGCCCTCGATGGTTCGCGGAGTCCGACGAGCCGATTTCGTTGCCCGGCTGAAGGGCCGCCTGCGGACGCTCCGTGCGCGCGTCGAGCGTCGCGACGCCGTCATTGCCGTCGTGCGGGAGGCCAACGCCACGCTTGATCCGGAGAAGGTGGCGACATGGCTCGTCGGCCAGGCGCAGGAATGGATCCCGGCGCCGTGCTGGGCCGTCATCGCTCACGACGTCAACGGGCAGCTCATCGTGCTCGCCGACGTGGGGCTGAGCCCGAATCTCGGACCGTCCCTCTGGGCGGGCGCCAACTGGGTGATGCGTCACGGCGCCGAGTTCTTCGCTGGTGATCTGTCGCACGACAGCCGCGCCGCCGCGGGTGCCGCAGGCACGGCGATCGCTTTTCCACTCGTCTGCCGGCATCGGACCATCGGCGTGCTGATAGGCCTCGACCCGCAGCCGTCCTCGGCGGCGCCTTCGCTCGGCCCAGCCGTCGTGCTCGCGCTGCGGTCCCTTCTCGAGCCTGCCGCCATCGCCCTCGACAACGCGCTTGCGCTCCAGAAAGCCGAAACGCTGTCGGTCACCGATGACCTCACGCGGCTCTACAATTCCCGCTACTTGAATCTGGTGCTCCGACGCGAGACCAAGCGGGCCTCGCGCAGCGGCCGGCCGCTGTCGCTGTTGTTTCTCGATCTCGACGGTTTCAAGCAGGTCAACGATACATACGGGCATCTCGCCGGCAGCAAAGCGCTGGTCGAGGCGGCCGCCGTCATCCGCGGCTGCGCTCGTGAAACGGATGTGGTGGCGAGGTTCGGGGGGGACGAATTCTCCCTCATTCTGCCGGATACCCACCGGGACGGTGCCCTTGCGGTCGCCGAGCGGATCGGCGAGCGCCTGCGGGGCGGCCGCTTTCTCACGGGTGACGGCCTTTCTGTCCAACTAACTGCCTCAATTGGTGTTGCGACCCTGCCGGACGCGGCTGGATCAGCCGAAGAATTGATAAGAGCGGCTGACACGGCCATGTACCTGGTCAAGGCGCGCGGCAAGAACGGCATCCACGTAGCGGAAGCGCAGGAGTAATCGACATTGGCCGGTTTCGGCTCTTTCTTCTCCCTCTTTTCGAGCGACCTCGCGATCGACCTCGGCACCGCCAACACCTGCGTCTACGCTCGCGGGAAGGGCATCGTCGTCAACGAGCCGTCGATCGTCGCCATCAACAAGATCAACGGCCGCGTCGAGGCCGTCGGGAAGGACGCCAAGGAGATGCTCGGCCGAACGCCCGGCAATATCGTGGCGATCAAGCCGATGAAGGACGGCGTCATCGCTGACTTCGAAGTCACCGAGAAGATGCTGACCTACTTCATCAAGAAGGCCCACAACCGCAACGTGTGGGTGCGACCGCGCATCGTCATCGGGGTCCCGTCCGAGATCACCCAGGTCGAGAAGCGCGCCGTCAAGGACAGCGCCTACCGCGCGAAGGCGAGCGAAGTGCATCTGGTCGAGGAAGCGATGGCCGCGGCAATCGGTGCCGGGATGCCGATCACCGAGCCGTCCGGCAACATGATCGTGGACATCGGCGGCGGCACGACGGACATCGCCGTCATCTCGCTCGCCGGCATCGTCTACAGCAAGGCCGTCCGCGTCGCCGGGAACGAGATGGACGAGGCGATCATCCAATACATCAAGAAGACATACAACCTGCTCATAGGCGAGCGCACGGCCGAGCAGATCAAGATGGAGGTCGGCTCCGCGTATCCGCTCGAAGAGAAGATGACGATGGAGATCAAGGGCCGGCACTTGATTGAGGGCGTGCCGAAGACGATCACCATCACGGATGAAGAGATTCGCGAGGCGCTCGCCGAGACGGTGAACGTCATTGTGGACGCCGTGCGCGTGGCGCTCGAGCGCACGCCGCCGGAGCTCTCGGCCGACATCGTGGACCGCGGCATCGTGCTGACCGGGGGCGGCTCGCTGCTGAAGAATCTCGACAAGCGGCTGCGGGAGGAAACCGGCCTGCCGCTGGCGATGGCCGAAGACCCGTTGTCGTCCGTCGTCCTTGGCGCGGGCAAGATGCTGTCGGATTTCAATCTGTTGCGGAAGATTTCAATTGACTAGCGGGCAGCGGGCAGCGGGCAGCAGGCAGTTGGCTGGCAGCGCGAAGCCGGCAGGGAGCCGTGTCGGATTTGCCGGCAGCCCAGTGACGTCTTACTGCCGGCTTGCTGCCGGCTGCCCGCTGCCGGCTGCGGGCTGACCAGGCTGACCATGGCCGTCGATATCCGGCAGCGCACCGGCTGGCTGTTCCTGGCCATCACGGTCGGACACATCATCCTGATTTCGGCGCAGGTGAACACCCGCCGGGGCGTGCCGATGCTCGAGGAGGCCACCTTCGGCGTGTTCGCTGAGGTCCAGCGCGCCGCGACGACGGTCATTGGCGGGGCCTACGACTCCTGGGAGAACTATTTCGCCTTGCAGCAGGTGCGGCGGGACAACGAGCGGCTCCAGCAGGAAGTGGCGCAACTGCGCGTCCAGATGCAGCAGGAGCGGGCGCTGGCTCAGCAGTCGCGATCGCTCCAGCAACTGCTGGACCTGCGGTCGAGCTTGCAGGTCGAGACGACGGCGGCCAACGTCATCGGGGCGGGTGCCAGCGCCGAGTTTCGGACCATGACGCTCGACAAAGGGACCAGCGACGGGCTCGGGCCGGATATGGCCGTGATTTCGCCATCGGGTGTTGTCGGACGGGTCATTCTGCCCACCGCGCGGGCGTCGAAGCTCCAGCTCCTCATTGACCGGAACGCGGCCGCCGGAGCCATCGTCGAGCGCTCCCGCGCCCAGGGGGTAGCTATCGGGACCGGGACGGACCGGCTCCGACTGGACTACGTGTCCGGGACGGCCGATGTGCAGGTCGGGGACCGTGTAGTGACCTCCGGAATCGACGGCATTTACCCTAAGGGCTTCGTCATAGGTCAGATAGAATCAGTGCAGCGCGGGGCCGGCGAGTTCAGCGGGATTGTCCTCAGGCCAGCGGTGGATTTTTCCGGACTTGAATCCGTGCTCGTGGTGCTCACGCCGTCGCCGGGAGTTGCCGAGAACGTGGTGCCGCCACCCGCGAGTCGGGATCTCCCGACGCGGGGGTCCTCGCAGTGAAGGCTGCCGGCGTCCTGGTCGCAATAGCTCTGGCGCTCGCGTTGCAGACGACCTTGGCGCGTTTCGTCGTCGGCGGCACTGCGGCCCTGGATTTGGTACTGGTCGTCGTAATCTACGTAGCGCTGAGCACCGGCCCGGTGACGGGCATGCTGGCCGGCAGCGTGGCGGGCATCATCCAGGATGCGCTGTCGATGACCACGGGGGTGATCGGCATCGGCGGCCTGGCGAAGTCGATTGTGGGATTCGCGGCGGGCGTGATCGGCCAGCAGTTCATCGTGACGGCGGCGCTGCCGCGCTTCGTGATGTTCCTTGGCGCGACCGTCCTGCACGCGACGATTTTCATGGGTTTGTACGTGCTGCTGGAGTTGCGCGAATTCTCGGCGCCGTGGGTGGCCGTCGCCAGCCAGGCGGTGATCAACGCGGCCGTCGGGATGATTGCGTTCACGATCATCGAGTCATTACCTGGGTTCGTCGAGCGAAGGCGTTCGCGAAGAGTAAGACATTGAACCGGAGTCCGGGCTTCGGGCTCCGGACTTCGGGCATCGGTGGGGATAATGTAGACGAGCCCGGCGCCCGAAGCCCGGAGCCCGTAGCCCGCAGCAAGAATCAGCCATGGCTGTAGCCGAAGATCGTCGTCGCATCACGCTTCGCCTCGTGACCTTGCAGGTCGGCGCGGTGGTCATATTTGCAGCGCTGGCGATCGCCTTCTGGTTCCTCCAGATCGTTCAGAACAAGAAGTTCGAGGAGATGGCGGAGAACAACCACCAGCGGACGCTCGCCCTGCGGGCGCCGCGCGGCGTGCTGTTCGACCGCAGCGGCAAGGTGCTCGTCGAGAATCGGCACGCTTACCGGATCTCGATCGATCGCGAGCGCACGAAGGACATGGAGCGCACGGTCAGCCTGTTGTCGGCGGTGGCCGGCCTCGACCCGGCGGACGTGAAGGCGGCCGTGGATCGCCAGCGCGGAGAGCCGAGCTATCGGCCGATCGTCATCGTGGAGGACGCGTCGCTGGCGCAGGTGGCTGCCATCACGGCGCGGCGTCTCGATTTCGAGCTGCCGGACGTGGTCGTCGAGGAAGTGCCGACGCGACAGTACCCGACCGACGCGCTGGCGGCGCACCTGTTCGGCTATGTCGGGCAGGCGAGCGATGCGCAGCTCGGAGACGGCGTCCAGCAGGGCTCGATCATCGGTCAATCGGGGATCGAGCGCGTCTACAACAAGCTGCTCATGGGTGAGGACGGCGCCAAGCGCGTGGTCGTCAACAGCATGGGCCGCGAGATCCGTACGCTCGACGAGGTGCCGCCGGTCGAAGGGCGCCGCGTCCAGCTCACCGTCGACTACGACCTGCAGAAGGCGGCGGAAGACGGGTTCCGCCACGCCGGCTTCAACGGCGCGGCGCTCATCATGGATCCGCGCAACGGCGAAGTGCTCACCTACGTCAGCCTCCCCGCTTACGATCCGAATTCCTTCGCGGCCGGCATCGATCGCGTGACGTGGGCCTCGCTGAACTCCGACAAGCTGCGGCCGCTGCAGAACCGGGTGATCCAGGGGCGCTACTCGCCGGGATCCACGTTCAAGATCGTCGTCGCCGTCGCGGGGCTCGAGGAAGGGATCATCCATGACAACTTCCGTACGCACTGTTCGGGCGGCGCCTATTTCTTCGGGCGCTACTTCAAGTGCCACCTGAAGGGCGGCCATGGCACCGTGGATGTGCGGCACGCGCTGGAGAAGTCGTGCAACGTCTTCTTCTACACGGTCGGCAACATGCTCGGCGTCGACAAGATTCACAAGTGGGCCGACAAGCTCGGGATGACCGGCAAGACCGGCATCGACCTGCCGAACGAGCAGGAGAGCATCATCCCCAACAGCGAATGGAAGCGGCGCCGGACGGGTGAGCGCTGGTATCCCGGCGAAACGATCTCCGTGTCGATCGGCCAGGGTCAGGTCTCGGTCACGCCGGCGTCGCTGGCGATGATGATTTCCACCGTGGCCAACGGCGGGACGCGCGTCACGCCGCACCTCGTGCGCGCCGTCGATGAGGGCGGTGGCTGGCGCATGGTCAAGCCTGCCGCCGTGGCGGACAACGTCGCGTTCCGGCCCGAGACGCTTTCCGCCCTGCACGACGGCCTGTGGATGGTCGTCAATGCGTCTGGCACGGGCGGCCGTGCGCGGATTCCCGGGCGCGACGTCGCCGGCAAGACCGGCACCGCCCAGGTCATCTCGAACCAGGGTCGCCAGGCGGCGCGCGGCATGACCGATCGCGACCTGCGCGACCACGGCTTCTTCGTGTTCTTCGCGCCGAAAGACAATCCGGTGATTGCCGGTGTCATCTACGGCGAGCACAACGAGCACGGATATCTCGGCGCGCCGATCGCCAAGCACGTCATCGAGACGTATTACGCGAAGCAGGAAGGCAGGCCGCTGCCGGTGCTCACACCGAAAACGGCGCCACCACCGCCGAGTGAGCCCGATCCCGATTCCCCGCCTGCGTTGGCGCCTGCCCCGATCGCCGAAACCCAGGCCCCCTCAACCGTCGCGATGATCGTGAACGAGACCGGCCCGGAGTCCGGAGCCCGCCCGGCGATGAACGCAGGGCGGCCTGAGCCTGTCGAAGGCCGGAGACCGTAGTCCAGAAACATGTTCGAGCGACGCCTCTACTATCACATCGACTGGGCCATGCTGGCCGCGCTCGTGGCGTTGTGCGCGATCGGGCTGACCCAGATTTACAGCGCGACGGGCGGACAGGCCGCGATCTTCAACACACAGATCTACGGCGTCATCCTTGGCCTGCTGGCACTGGTCGTCTGCCTCAGCATCGACTATCGGTCGCTGGCCGACAAGTCGCACTTGATCTACCTCGCGATTCTTGCCCTGCTCGTCTATGTTCTGTTGTTCGGCGTCGTGCGCGGCGGGTCGCGGCGCTGGATCGACCTCGGGCCTTTCAACCTCCAACCGTCGGAGTTCGCCAAGGCGGCCGTCGCACTGGTGCTCGCCAAGTTTTTCGGCGAGAGCCGCCGCGGCGCGATCACCCGGGGCGACCTCATCATTGCCGGCGTGTTGACCGCCATCCCGTTCCTGATCATCGCGCGACAGCCCGACCTCGGCACGGCGGTCACGCTGGTGCCGATCGTCTTCCTGGTTGCGTACGTGGCCGGCATGCCAACGCGCATCATCGGCATCCTCGCGCTCGTGGGGTTGCTGGCCGCGCCGATTGCCTGGAAGTTCGGGCTCCAGGATTACCAGAAGGAACGCATCTCCACCTTCCTGGACCCCTCGCAGGACGCGCAGGGCGCCGGGTATCAGCAGATTCAGGCCCGCATCACGGTTGGATCCGGCGGGCTCTGGGGTAAGGGGTTTCAGGAAGGCACGCAGGGCCAGTTGCGTTTCCTTCCGGTCGCACACAACGACTTCATCTTCTCGGTGCTCGCCGAGGAGCATGGATTCGCCGGCGTCATCCTGACGCTCGGGCTGTACCTGTTCGTCATTCTTCGCTCGCTCGAGTCGGCCCGCCTTGCCAAGGACCGGCTGGGGGCGTACCTGGTGCTCGGAGTGCTTGGCAGCTTCACGTTCCAGGTGATTTACAACATCACGATGTCGGCCGGCCTGGCGCCGGTCAAAGGCTTGACGCTTCCGCTCATGAGTTATGGCGGCTCCTCCATGATTGCCACGCTGGCGGGGTTTGGCCTGATTCTCAACGTCCGGATGCGTCGTTTTACTAATTAGGAAGGCGGACCCGAAGGTCCGCCTCTACGGGCTGCACATGATCGCGCTGCTTTTCTGGGTCGTGCTCGCGTACCTGCTGGTGCGCACGGCGGCGATCCGTTTCGCGCCCTGTCCGCAGCCGCTCCGGAGTTCCGGGCATGACCAAGGAGATGATCATCTCCTCGAGCGCCCACGAAACACGGGTTGCGATTCTCGAGGACGATCAGGTCGCCGAGATCTTCATCGAGCGCGAGCGTCAACGCGGGGTTGTTGGCAATCTCTACAAAGGCCGGGTGTCCAAAGTGCTGCCCGGCATGCAGTCGGCGTTCGTTGACCTCGGTCTCGAGCGCGACGGCTTTCTCTACGTTTCGGACGTAATCGCATCCACCGAGGAATTCGACCGCCTCGAGACCGACGAGGACGAGCCGGCTGCGACGGCTGGCGGCAACGGATCCTCGCCCGCTACGCCGTTCGACGAAGCTCGAGCAGGGTCCGCCGCCTCCAACGACAACCGAAAGGGGAAGGGCCAAGGGCCCGCCGCTTTCAGTGGTTCGGCCGCGGCTGGCCGCGGCCGCCGCGATCGCGACAGGGACAAGGGGCCCGACGCGAAGATCGAAGAGCTGCTGAAAGAAGGGCAGGAGATCATCGTCCAGGTGGGCAAAGAGCCGCTCGGCACCAAGGGTGCCCGACTCACGTGCCACGCCACCATGCCTGGACGGTTTCTGGTGTTCATGCCGACCGTTGATCATGTCGGCGTATCCCGGAAAATCGATTCGCGCGACGAACGCAGCCGGCTGCGGGGCATCGT
>DATDHP010000102.1:0-1714 GCA_036521515.1 Vicinamibacterales bacterium | reverse complement strand
GACGCTCGCACGGCCGGCGGCAGGTCCACTCCGGGTGCTGAGGTGAGCATGGACCAGACCTCCTGGCGATCCACTTCCATGAGCCGCACGCGGTAGCGAACCGCCCGATCGACGGCGAGCCATTCGAACCGTGGCGGCGATTCCACCTGGTCGCCCACCGGTCCCCGCACCGTGACCGCCAGCGAACGTGTGACTTCGTCACCGGTCGTCACGCTGCCGGGAAGCGCGGGTGCCCTGCGTATCAGAAGGGAGTAGGCACCGCCTGCGGCCAGCACGATGAGCAAGACCGCTGCCACGGCGGCGGCCGGAAATGTCCCGAAGTCGAGCCATCGACGCCGTGGCAATGGCCCCACGCGATCGGCAGCCGGAGTCTCCGTCGCGCGTTGCTCGAGGCGTGCCGCGCCGTCGCGGACGATCTCGGCTTCCCCGGGTCGAACGCCGCCCGACGTCACCGCATCCATCAGCGCGAGCTCGGCCTGGCAACTGAGACAGCGCCGGACGTGCATCGCAGCCGCGGTCCGTTCTTCGGCGCCGAGGGTGCCGTCGGCGTACCGTCCCAGCTGTTCAATCGAGAGGCACTCTGCGTTCGGAGCCAGCGCCGATCTCAGGATTTCATCTTCCATCGGCTCACCGCCGCACTCAGCTTTCGTTTGGCGCTGACGATGTACGCCTTGGCGCCGCTGCTGTTGGTCAGGCCGAGCGCCGTCGTGATCGCGTCCAGGCGCATGTCGTGACCGTAGTGCAGCGTCATCACGCGCTTCTCCGTCTCGTCCAGCACCTCATTCATGAGCGTCTGAACCGCGTGTCGCGCATCGCGCGCGTCGAGCGCCGCCAGCGCCTCGTTCCATTCCGCGGAAGGCTCGACCGTCGCGCCTTCCGGCGCTTCGCGCCGGCGCGCCGCCCGCGCCTCGTCGCGGCAGCGGTTGCGCGCGATCGTGTACAACCAGGTGGTGAACTTGGCATCGCGCCGAAACATATGGAGACTGGAATACGCCTTGACGAAGACGTCCTGCGCCAGGTCCGGCGCAAGATCGCGGTCGCCGGTGAGCCGATAGCACCACGCGACGACGCGGGCACGGTGACGGCGAAACAGCTCGTCCAGAAGCTGACGGGATCGGTCGGAGGCCGGCGCCAGATGGTACTGGGCAATCAGCTCCTCGTCCGTGAGCGCGTTCATCGACGCGAGTATAGACCGACCATGTCATATACGAATGAGACGACGCGCGACGCGGCGGCGGAACACGAGAAGCGAGAATCATCCCGAAAGTGTGATCGGGACGGCGGCCCGGCCAGGACTTCGTCAATGCACGTTCAGAGCTCGCGCTCTGCTGTTGTTGTTTTCCCGGCTCTCCAACTGGACCGATGGGGCGTCGGCCTTCGCGATGATGAAATACGCCCCTGGCGCAACACCGGGCGGGATTCTGACGCTCCTGATGCCCGTATTCGACACGCCCGGCGCCAGAGCTGGAACTGCGCGCCCTGACCCGAGCGGAACGTCTGAGAGGTCAAGCGTACTGTCGATGGACAAGTAGTATCGAGTCGTCGTCTGCCCGGTCGCGTGCGCCCCTCCGACGTTTGTCGTCCTGTCGGCGACCAGCATCGCCACGCCACGGTTCGCGCTGGCAGGAGCAATGACAGCGGTGACCGTCAGGTCCGGCCCTACGTAAAGAGGCCTGGACCTCGCGTTGTCCGCTTCTTCGGATTCCATGATTGC
>DATDHP010000101.1:0-7877 GCA_036521515.1 Vicinamibacterales bacterium | reverse complement strand
CCTTCTCGATCCCTGAAATGATCTTCTGCACGACCTTCGGATGAACGACGACGCCGTTCTGTGTGACGATCATGGGAGCGCTCCCGGGTCAGAAGGGTGACTTTGATTGCATCTGCTAGCGAGGACTGCCGAGTCTCCGTGACTTCCCAATCGGCGGTGACGTGTGTGCCGGATCGGATAAGGACGACAAGTCGTTAGTGTTCATCGAAAAGTCGGTTGGAACAGTAGCCGTCGCACAGATCGGGCACACGCCAAGATACATCATCACGAAGCCAACCGTATCCTGGGAGCCGGGCGCTAGGATTGCTACCCGAGAGGACCCAGCCTATCCCGGCGCCGACTGCGTTCTGGTATGCTCTTCAGACTAAGAACCCATCGCGAAGGGCTTCGGGGTCGACAGCGAAAAGGTACGAGCGCCCGCGGAGCTCAGCGCCGCATTTAATGCGCAGCAAGACAGTGACGGGTGACGGCAGCCGTATCTGATCGACGCCGAACTCGCGCGCTACGGGATCGGGTGGAACGACGAGCCAAAGGCGTACACGAAACCCTGGACGACGGTAAGACTGCGACTTGTCCTCAATGAGGACCTGCTGGATACGTCTGCACCGAAGACGGGTCCTTTCGGCACGTTCCAGCCCGGATTGCCGTGTGAAGCCACCGTCGCCACCGTCTTCGGTCTACGGTGGCCGCCAGCTGGTTCCTGCCGGAGACCGAAGACCGGAGACCGGAGCTTCGTCACCCGACCGTGAACCGCGTCAGGGCGAATCGCGCGGCATCGTCGACCCACTGCTCGGCGTGATCGAACCCCGCGGCGCGACCCTCCTCGATCACCTGCGCGGGCTCGTACTTGTGCGAGCTCTCCGTCCAGATCGCCTCGCCCGCCTCGAAGGTGAGGCAGAAAGCGGCCGCGCCGATGTCGACGGCCTGGCGGCACCGGCTCACCAGGTGCATCTCCACCCGGCGCTCGGCTGGCCGCCACACGGCGCGGTGCGCGAAGCCGGCCAGGTTGAAGGTCGCCTCGAGCTCGTCATTGATGCGCCGCAGCAGGTTGCGATTGAACGCGGCGGTCACCTGCAGCGGATCGTCGTAGGCCAGGAGCAGCTCACGCTCCGGTTTCACCAGGTCGCTGCCGAGCAGGAGCGCGTCGCCGGGCGCGAGGGCACTGCGAATCTGACGCAGGAGGCGGTGGCCGACGGGCGGATCGAAGTTGCCGATATTGGATCCCAGGAAGAGGATGATGAGCGCCCCTTCGGGCTGCCGATGCCGGGCCACCTGGACGAGCCCGTCCTCGTAGGTGCTCTGGTGCACGAGCACGTCGCGGTACCCGATCGCCTGCAGGCGGTACTGCGCCATCCCGAGCGCCGCCGCGGAGATGTCCACGAGCTGGATCAGCCGGAGCGGCTCGCCGCCGTTGGCGGTGAGAATGGCCAGCTTCTCTCCGCTGCCGCAGCCAAGCTCCGCGATGCTGATCGGGCGGCGCAGCGGCTTCAGGATGTCGCGCGCGTAGGCCGCGAGCAGCGATGACTCGGCACGCGTGATGCGATACCACGGCAGGCGGCAGATCGCTTCGAACAGCACCGACCCGAGCTCGTCGTACAAGTACTTCGATGGCAGTTGCCGCGGTGTGCGCGCCAGGTACTCGCGCACCTCGGCGGCGAACGTCCCGCGCGCCGGGAGAGGCGGTGCTGGTGGCGTGCGGGCCGTCACGCCGGACCCGCAGTCGCACCCCACCGCGCAAGCGTGCGCGGCGGGGACCCCGCAGTGCGAAACGTCGCGTAGACGAATGGATACCTGGGCCGGAACCAGTTGCGGAATCCCGGTCGCGCGAGCGCGCGCGCCGTGACGGGCGAGGCCCCTTTCATGACGTAGTGGTCGCCGTCGAAGAAGTCGGCCGAGTATTCGGGATACGACGGCAGCGGCGCGAACCCGTCGAACGGGGCGAACACGGTCGAGGTCCATTCCCACCCGTTGCCGAGCAGGTCGTGGACGCCGAACGCACTGGCCGCGCCGGGATGCGCGCCCACCGGCTCCGGATCCCAGCGCAGGAAGTCGAAGTTCGCCGGCGGGCGGCCGGCGAGCGCGTCACCCCACGGGTATCGCCGCTCCCTGCCGTCCGGTGTCCCGAACGCGGCACGGTGATACTCCGCTTCCGATGGCAGGCGCCTGCTCCGCCACCGCGCGTAGGCGTTCGCCTCGGCCCAGCTGACATAGACCGGCCAGTCGGGCGGCAGCGGCACACGTTCGAACATGCCCCGCCAGTACCACTCTCCGTCGTTCTCCCAGAAAGGCGGGTGGGCAACGCTGTCTGCGTCAACCCATCTCCAATCTTCGTCCCGCCACCACCTCCGGTCGCGATATCCGCCGGCAGTGACGAATTCCAGAAAGGCCGCGTTCGTCACGTCGTGCACGTCGATGTCGAACTCGGCGACCTGCACGGTGTGGGCCGGCCGTTCGTTGTCCCAGGCAAACCCGTCGCGCGTCCCGAGCGTCACGGCTCCGCCCGGAATAACGACGATCTCCGATCGCGGATCCCGGATCCCGGATCCCGGATTCCGCAGCCTTGGCGGCGCGGTGACGTAGTGCGCGGGCTTCCGCTTGGCCGCATACGGCAACTGGTGCCACATGTAGGCAAGCGTTTCCTGGTGCATCTCCTCATGCTCGAGAATCGTCCAGAGCGCCTGCGCCTCGTGGAGAAGAGGGTGTCCGTCCTGCTCGAGGTCGGCGTGGGAGACGGCATCGGCAATGATCGAGTCGGCGGCGCGAGCGTATGCCTGCACCTCAGCTCGAGGAGGCCAGAACGGGTCGCCGCGGGCGACCGCCGCCGCCTCGGTGTCCGGGTCGATTCCGCGCGCGAAGATGGTCTCGAGGTGCTCGTCGACCCCGGGCCGGCCAAGCCCCTTCTTGATCAGGGTGTTCACGGCAAACGCCGGCAGGTGCCCTTCGTAGAACACGATCGGGTTCCTGAGGGCGATCGGACGTTCGTAGTACGCCGCGTCGTCCACCAGGTCGAAGAGCGCACGCGTGCGGCCGCGGCTGCGACGGAAGCGGTCGAGGATGGAATGGCGATCGAGTGGCACGGTTGGGCCTGCGTCGGAACGGGGGATCAGCAGTCCGAGCTTACCTTGACTTGCCTTTATTTGCGGCAGTACGCTGAGCCATTCGCACGACCGAGTCCGTGTTGACGACGCTCAATGCAGTCGGTTCGTGTTTACACGCTTGACGCAGCTGATTCGTGCGGATCTCGCTCAACGGAGAGCCTTTCGAAATCGATGAGCCGTTAACGGTCGCCGAGCTGCTGACGCGGCTGGCCATCGACCCGCGCCGGGTGGCCGTCGAGCACAACCTCGAGATTCTCCGGCGGAACCTGTTTGCCGACACCATGGTGCACGACGGCGACCGCATCGAGATCGTCAATTTCGTCGGCGGCGGCGAGGCGTGATGCTGCGGTCCGTGGTGGCCGCAGACCGGAGACCGCAGACCGAGAAGAGTCATGATTGACCAACCTTTCGTCATCGCCGGCCGCACCTTCCGGTCGCGGCTCATCGTGGGCACCGGCAAGTACCCGTCGCACGCCGTGATGGCACAGGCCCACGCGGCCTCCGGCGCCGACATGGTGACCGTGGCCGTACGCCGCGTGAACATCTCGGACCGCAGCCGCGAGTCGCTCCTCGACTACATCGACACGGAGCGAATCTTCATCCTGCCGAACACGGCGGGCTGCTATACCGCTGACGAGGCGGTACGGACCGCGCGACTGGGACGCGAGGCCGGGCTGTCCAACTGGGTGAAGCTCGAGGTGATCGGCGACGAGCGCACGCTCTTCCCCGACAACGAAGCGCTCATCGACGCCACGCGCGTGCTGGTCAAGGAAGGGTTCGTCGTCCTGCCGTACACGAACGACGATCCGATCGCGTGCCGGAAGCTCGAGGACGCGGGCGCGGCGGCCGTGATGCCGCTGGGTGCCCCGATCGGCTCGGGCCTCGGGATCCAGAATACGAACAACATCCGCATCATCCGCGAGTTCGCGCACGTGCCGGTGATCGTGGACGCCGGCGTGGGCACCGCCTCCGACGCCGCGCTGGCCATGGAGCTCGGCGCGGACGGCGTGTTGATGAACACCGCCATCGCCGGAGCGCAGGAGCCGATCGCGATGGCCGAAGCGATGAAGCACGCCGTCCTGGCCGGCCGGCTCGCCTGTCTGTCGGGGCGGATCCCGCGGAAGATGTACGCCACGGCGAGCAGCCCCGTCGAAGGACTGATCAGCCGTGTCTGAGGACACCGACTTGTGGCCTTTGTGGCAAAAACCGTCTTCGTGCTCTTCGTGGCTCCCGTGCCGGTGGTGGCCTTCGTGGCTCCCGCATGATGGAGACGTCCGCCTCGCGATCGCCGCACCTTCAGCGTGTCGAGCGATTGAATGAGCTCTGGCGGGTCGCGGGGCCGGGGCCGACCGGCAGCTCGCTTCCCCACCGCCTGCTCTTCAGCGTGCGCCGCATGATCGCGGCCGCGCTGCGTCCGCAGGAAACGTTCAACGCGGCCGTCGTCGAATACATCAACGACATCGCCACGGAACGGCAGCGGATGGACGATCTGGTGGAGCTCGTGGCGCAGTGCCGGGCGGCGGTGGACGACACCTTGCGTCACAGGGAGGCGCTCGCGGCGCGCGAGCGGCGCATCGAAGCCGGCATGAGCGCGCTGCGCACCACGCACGACGAGCTCCGGCTCTCGGTGGGCGTCCTGCAGCAGGCCACGCAGACGCTGAAGCACGAGCTGGCCCGCGCCCGACACGCCTCCGGCGAGACCACGCCGGCCCCGGCAACGCCCGCGCCTCCCCCTGCCGCGTTGCAAGGTCCGGCGCAGGATGTCCTGGGCCACAAATACGTCGGCTTCGAAGACCAGTTCCGCGGAACGCCCGAGGCGATTGGCGAGCGCCTTGCCGAGTACGTCCCGGTCTTTGCCGACGCGACCAACGTGCTCGACATCGGCTGCGGCCGCGGCGAGTTCCTCGCCCTGCTGCGGGAGCACGGCATCAGCGCCCGCGGCATCGACACGAACGCGGCGATGGTCCAGGTGTGCCGTGACCAGGGGCTGCGGGCCGATGCCGGCGACGCGGTGTCCTTTCTGCGCGCGCAGCCCGGCCTGTCGCTCGGCGGCCTCTTCGCCGCGCAAGTCGTCGAGCACCTCGAGCCGTCGTACCTCGCGGCCCTTCTCGACGCCGCTTTCGACACGCTGCGGCCCGGCGCGCCGATCGTCCTCGAGACGATCAACCCCGCCTGCTGGTTCGCGTTCTTCGAGAGTTACATCCGCGACATCACGCACGTGCGGCCGCTGCATCCCGACACGCTCAAGTACCTGCTGCTCTCGACCGGCTTTCAGCGCCTCGAGATCCGGTACCGCGCGCCGTATCCCGAGCACGAGAAGCTCCAGCCGATCCCGCCGAATCCCACGCTGGCGGATTGGGTCGACACGTTGAACGGCAACGTCAACAAGATCAACAGTCTCCTGTTCACCTGCCTCGACTACGCCGCCATCGGCTATCGGCCGTGAACAGGACAGGCCTCAGGCCTCAGGGCTCAGGGCCCAGGACTTCCGCCGATCTTCCGCCTGAAGGCGGAAGCCCCACGGACCTCGTGGTTTCCTTCAGCCGGAAGGCAACGACTGTCATTCGGATCCCAGCCGGCGTGGCCCTCGCCTGGGGTGCTCTGGTCGCAGTCGTCGCCCCCGAAACCGGCATCCCGGCATCGCTCGCCGCGATCGCCGTGTTCGCGACGACGCTGTGGAGACCGGCGATCGGGGTGACGGCCGCGGTTGCCCTCGCCCCCGCCGGCGCGCTGTTCGCGCCTTACCCGTCGCGGACGGCCGAGCTCTTTGCGTGGGCCTTCCTCTCCGCGTGGCTGCTGCGGGTGTGGCGGCCGCTTGCCCCGGCCGGATGGCCGCGGGCCATCGTGGTTCCGGCCCTGTTATACGGCGCATGCGCCGCCACCTCGTGGCTCGCGCTCACCATCGCCAGCGGGACCGGTGTGCCGGTGACATCGCTGCCGGCGTTTCTGCTGAACGCCATCCCGCGGCATTACCTGGTCTTCTCGCCCCCGGAGACCGAGACGTGGACCCTCCTCCAGCTCATCACGGGCGTGGGCGTGTTCCTGGCCGCCTCGGCATGTGTGCGGGCGGAGCGCATGGCCGCATCGCGGATCGCCTGGGCGTTCGTCTTGTCGCTGACGCTCCTTGCCGCCGCGACGATTGCGGACGTCGTGCGGCAATGGGCGGGAACCGGCTACGGCGGCTGGTTCCTTGCCCGCTATCCTGCCGGCGCGCGATTCAGCCTGCACCTCGCGGACGTGAATGCAGCCGCATCCCTTTACGTGCTGGCCGGCGGGATCGCGGTGGCGCGTGCCCTGTTCGACCGCCGCACGCGATGGCTCTCCCTCGGGGCCCTCGCCGTGATGGCCCCTGCGCTCTGGCTGACCGGCTCGCGCTCGGCCGCGCTCGGCGCCGGGGGCGCCGCCGCCGCGATCGTGCTGGCGGCCAACGCCAGCCGCCTCACCCTCACCCGGCGACAGGGTGTGGCGGCCGCGGCCTGTGTCGTCGCGCTGGTGGCCGCGGCCGGCGCGCTCGTCCTGGCGGGCGGCGGCAACGAGCGAGGCAGCGCCGGACGCGCCCTGCGCCTGCGATGGCAGTTCTCCGAGACGAGCGCGCGAATGTTCGCGTCGGCGCCCGTCCTTGGCGTCGGCGTCGGTCGCTATTTCGAGCGCTCGCCCGAGTTCATGCCCGATGAGGTTCGCGCGCTGTATGGCGCCGAGAACGCGCACAATTACTTTGCCCAGGCCTTCGCCGAGGTGGGGACCGTCGGCGGCGCGATGTTCCTCTGGCTGATCGGCGCCGCGCTCGTCGCTGGATGGCGGCAGGCCGGCGGTCCCGAACGCGGCGGCCTGCCCCGGGCGGAGTCGAGGAGCCCGGCGGTGGCGCTGTTCGCCGGATCAACCGGCTACCTTCTGACGTGCCTGACAGGGCATCCGTTCCTCGTGCCGGAAGCGGCGCTCCCGTTCTGGATCGCCTTTGGCGCGCTTGCAGGAGGGGGCGCCGCTGCGACGTCCGCCTCCACGCCGCCGCGGCATCGCCGCGTCGCGGCGCTCGTCGTCGTCTGCCTCGCGGTTGGCGTCGCCCGCGCCTTCCTGGTCTATGCAGCCGGATCCACGACGACCGCCGAGCGTGGCTTCGACCGGGAGGAGACGGCGCCCGATGGCAGGCGGTTCCGGTGGATGGGGCCGCACGTGGTGACGTATGTGTCGCCCGCGCCGGGCTTCTTCAGGATGACGCTGCGCGCGCCCGACCGTCCGCTGAGGCGCCCGATGGTGGTTGAAACGGTCATTGCCGGCCGGGTGGTCGATCGCCGTGCGATCGCCCCGGACCACTGGCAGACAGTGGAGATCCCGGTGCGCGAACGCCTCTCGAGCCCGGTCCGCCGCATCGACGTGCGCGCGACGCCGTCATGGATGGAACAGCGAAGGCTGGCGCAGCGCGAGTCGCACATCAACGTGGAACTGACGGCGATGGTCAGCGAGCTCCGGTGGGTCGGGCCCGGGGGGCGGTAGGGCCGGCCTGTGGTTCACGCTTCCTGGTTCTCTCTTCTCAGTTCGTGTTCAGGTTCGTTGTTCGGTTCGCTGTTCAAGTGAACCTGAACTGAACGTTGAACACGAACCGAGCAGTGAGAACCGGGAAGCCTCAACGACATGAGTCTTGTAGCGAAGCTCCGCCTCAAACCGACGAGTGGGTCGGCGGATCTTCACTACTAGATGCGCGGGCGCCGTGGCGCCCGCGCCTAAGACAGATCCTAAGGCGAACGATCAGAAACTTGCTTCATCTGCCACGACTCAGGCCTT
>DATDHP010000100.1:0-15998 GCA_036521515.1 Vicinamibacterales bacterium | reverse complement strand
CGCGGCCGGCCTCCAGATGAACGGCGACACGCTCGAGCACGGGCGGTTCCACGGTCAACGCCGCGCGGCAGAATGTCTCCCACTCCGCGGCGATGCCCGCCCACGTGTATCCACCCCATGCCCGCGCGAGCGCACGCTCGCTCGTCGCCTGCCAGACCTCGTCGTCGCTCAACATCCGCACGCATGCGTCGACGAACGCGTCCTGATAGGCCTCACTGCGCGGGTCCCCGGGGATGCACACGCCGCCGTCCCCCACGGTTTCCGGGAGCGCGCCCAGCTGCGACGTGACGACGGCGCACCCGGCCGCCTGCGCCTCGAGCGCGGCGATGCAGAAGGTCTCGGCGTAGTGGTTCGGGTAGGCGAGGACGCGCGTCTGCTGAAGCCTCTGCGCCAGCTCCAACTGCGGCAGCGACCCGACGAGGTGCACGCCGGGCTGATTCGCCTTCTTGTAGATCGCGCCGAACTGATCCTGGTCCTGCTCACGAGCGACGCCGTAAACCTGCATGCTGCTGAAGACGTCGAGCTCGGCATCCGGACATGCCGCGCGGATGCGAGGAAAGAGATCGAGCAGCACATCCAGGCCACGGAACGGTGTGCTGGCGTACGCCAGGCGACGACCACGTGCGGCCGCAGCCGGCCTGGACGGACGCGCGGCCGACGAGGCCGCCGCACCCAGCCTGGTGCGCACGGTCGCCCAGTCCGGAACCCCGTGATGCGCACGGAAGGTCGCGGCGTGCCACTCGCTCTGAAGCATGAAGAAATCAATCTCGGGGCGGCCGGCGGCCTCACCCAGTCCCTCGAGCACCGGCTGGTCGAACGCGTCGCCCGTCCAGAACACCTGCACCGGCGCCAACCGTGCCCGGCCGATCCGCTGCCAGTCGCGCACGCCAACCACCACGTCGGGACGCTCCGCCACGGCCCGCGCCGGCAGCGTTTCCCACCGCCCGTACTCAACCCCTTCGTGACGGCCAGGCTCGTCGCAGTTGTTGAACACGACGACGCGATGTCCACGCCCGGCGAGCGCCTCCGCCAGGTAGACGATGGCGCTTTCGGTGCCGCCAAGTCCGCGGGTGCGCGGCGTCCGGCCGTCGAAGGCGATGCTGTGCGGCTGCCAGAAGAAGAGCGTGAGCGACGTCTCGCCAGCTCCCGGCGGCCGCTGGCGCAGCGTCTGGCCGGCCAGCTGCCTGAACCGGGCAAGGGCGGTGGCATCGTTCGGCGCCAAGCGAACCGCTTCGGCGGCGGCAGCGAGGGCGCCGGGCTCGTCGCCGACAGCGAGCAACGCGATCGAGAGGTTCAGTGCGGCTTCGTGGCTGCCCTGCAGTTCCAGGCTGCGGCGCAGGTGTGTCGCCGCCTCGGGGGCGTTGCCCAGGCCGAGCGCGACGGCGCCGCGGAAGCCGGCCAGTTCCGCATCCGCATCGGCGTCCATCTCGGCAAGGCGCGCGCGAGCCTCGTCGAAACGGCGCTGCTGCAGGAGCAGACGTATCGACGCCCGGCCGAACCCGACGCGCAGCGCCAGCAGATCGCGGTGGTTGGCGGAGTACCGGAGGCCGGCCTCGACGCAGTCCTGCGCCTGCTCGTGGCGGCCCCTTCGCTCGTACAGCCGCGCGAGATTCACGCTGGCGGCGGCAAAGGCCGGACTTGCGGCAAGGGCCCGGCGGAACGCACGCTCCGCCGCGGGTGTGTCGCCGAGCGCGTCGTGCACGTTGCCCTGCTCGAGCGCAATGACCGCCGCGTGCTGCGGGAGCGCGCGCGCCGCTCTGCCAAGTGCGGTCAGCGCCTGCCGATGGCGCCCCATCCGGGCGTGGCAGACACCCACCTGCACCTGCGCGTCCCTGAATCCCGGCGACAGGGCGAGGGCGCGCTCGAAATACGGAAGCGCCTCGTCGCTCCGGCCGAGCTCGCCATACGCGAGCCCCTGCTCGTAGTGCGCCTGCGGATCGTCGGGCTGCTCCTCGATCTTCTTCGCTCCGATCCGGATGTACGCTTCGGCCTTCGCCCGCAGCACGGCCTCGTCGCTGACCTTGCCGAAATGGTGGATGACCCACTGGCCGTGGACCTGCCGGAGCGGCTGCGCCGGGTCGGCCGACAGCACCTCTTCGTGCACGCGCTTGTGGAAGCGCAGCCACGGACGATTGCGGAACAGCCGCCGGCACTCGACGTCCAGGAAGCCCGGATACGGCGCGCCCTCGTCATAGCCGCCCGAGCCCGCCTGCCAGCCGATGACGGTCGACGTCAGGTAGTGACGCTGCGCGGCGAGCACGGCGTCGACGTCGTCGCGCGAGACGAAGGAACGGATGGCGGCGTGATCGCGCACGGCGATCGATTCGTCCGCATCGAGCGACAGGATCCAGTCGCCGGTCGCGTGCGAGATGCAGAAGTTTCGCGCGGCGCTGAAGTCGTCCTGCCACGCGACGTGAAAGATCCGGGCGCCGAAGTCACGCGCGATCTCCACCGTGGCGTCGGTGCTGCCGGTGTCGGCGATCACCAGATCGTCCCACAGGCCGCGCACCGACTCGAGGCAGCGACGCAGATGTGCTTCCTCGTTCTTCGTGATGAGGCAGACGCTGAGCGTCACCGGCCGGCGTCCCACAAGCGCCGGACGACCGGCGGCAGCGCCTCGTACGGCTGCTCGACGACCTTGTGATACGCCGCCGGCCAGCAGGGATTGAGGTTCTGCAGCGAGCGGTCCTCGTCCCACTTGCGCCAGACGTTCTCGTACCACCCGGGCACGACCTCCCGGGCATGACCGAACGTCGTGATCTTGCGCAGAATCTGCTCGTCGCTCCGCGCGTAGCTCATGTGATGGAACGCCGCGATATCGAGTGGAAGCGCGACGCTGCGCTCCGCCTGGAACGTGCGGTTCTCGACGAAGCGGCCCGCGCCGGGGCGCACGAACACCGCGGCCGTGATGCGCTCCGGAGGGTCCACGCGAAAGCGGTACGACTTCCAGTAGGTGAAGCACGACAGGCGCCAGCAGTCCACCTGCGGGTTCTCGCGCACCAGCGCCATGGCCCGCTGGAGCTGCCGCGCGTCGTAAATCTCGTCGGCGTCGAGCACGAAGCAGTACTCCAGTCCCGCCTCGGCGACGACGCGCAGACCCTCGTTGCGTTGCGAGGCCTCGTCGGGCCACTGGCCGCGCACGACGCGGATCTTCTGACCGGGATCCGGGAGAGCGCGAATACGCTCGGTCACCGCCGTCTGGTCCGACGGCTCGCCGTGCCAGGGTGTGTCGCTGACCAGGAACCAGATCGTCTCGCACGCGTCGTACACCGACTCGATGGCGGGCGCGAGCCACGAATCGTCGTCGTAGACACAGCAGACCGCACCGAAGCGGGCGCTCCGCTGGCGCGCGACGAACGCGTCGATCGACGGACGCGATCGCAGCTGCCGGACAATCGGCGTGAACTCATCCCGTTCCAGGTGGCGGGCCAGCCGCGCGTCGGATCGAAACAGGTTCCAGTCGCCGCGGATGAAGGCGTAGGTGAGCGCGGCTCCCCACTTTTTCTCGAACGCCTGCAGGTACCGGGTGTCTCTCGCCCGCTGCTCCTGCTCCGTCTCCGGGCCACGCCACGTCGACTTGCCCTGGAAATGCAGCACGTACGAGCCGTTGGCGAACTCCTGCGGTATCCCCGCAATCCACGCGCGGACGGCGTAATCGCGGTCCTCGCCGCCGCCCTTGCCGAACTGCTCGTCGAAATCGCCAACGATTTCGTAGACGGCGCGTGGAATCCTGATGCAGAAGAACGCCAGTGAGCTGACGACCCGGTAGCCGGCGCCGGCCGAGCGATGGCGCCCGGCGATCGTCTCGATGTCGCGTTCGTGTCCGACGTAGTCGGCCAGGTCCATTGCCGGCCGGGTCGAGAACCTGCCGACACTGTGCGCGACCTGCGCGTTCGACATCGGCGACATCAGCGACCGGCGATTCGCGAGCAGCGGCTCGAGCCAGCCCTGCGTGAACACGAGATCGTTGTTCAGGATGAACAGGTCGGCGCCACGCTCCCGGGCACGCGCGAGAAGCAGGTTCGCGTTCTGCGCGAATCCCTGCGGCGCCGGCGGACGGATTACCCTGATCCGATCGGCTGGCACATCGTCGGGCAGCTCGAAATCGCCATCGTTGTCGATCAGAATGAATTCATCCGCCCGGCCAGCCGGCGTGTGCGCAAAGAACGACCGCAGCGCGATGGGCGTGTAGGCGCGCGATCCCGCGGTGGTGATCATGCCGAAGAGATTCATGTCGGGATTGGGATTCGGGATTCGTTCGATCACGACGCCGCGACGTAACGGGCGGCACCCCGGCCTTCCCGCCGGGCCGCGAGGAACGTCGCCTTGGTGGTAAAGCCCATGGCCGCGTAGAGGTGGCGGGCGATCTGGTTCTGCTCGCCGACGAGCAGCGTCAGCTCCGTCTTCCCGGCGGCCGCGGCGCGCGCGGCTGCGTCACGCGTCAGACGGGAGGCCAGACCGCGGCCGCGGCACTCCGGCCGGACGACGAGCTGCGCGAGGTGCGCCGTGGACGGTGAGACACAGGTCACGAGGGCAGCGCCCTGCAGCCCGGCCTCGTCGCGGACGAGGGCAGTGAGGCTGGTGTCGAACACCCCGCAGCCGGCCTGGTCGACCAGTCCGGTGACGTACCTCTCCCAGTTGCCGTCGGCCGCGAAGTGACGCCCGGCCTCCTCGCTGTACGACGCCTCGAGCAGCGCGGCGGTGTCGCCGACGTCGCCGTCGTGCCAGGAGGCGAAAGGCTGATCCTGCGGCTGCCCTTCGACGTCGCTCACCCGCAAGCCACGGCTGTCCAGACTCGACGACAGATAGTGAAACGGCTCGACGACGAAACCGTGGTCCGCCAAAGCGACGGCAAGGCCTCGCGCCCGGTCGAGGACGAAACAGGCCGCGGCCGCCGCGCGCCGCAGTTCGCTGCCGAACACGATGCCGTCGAGGAGCAGTCTCGTGACGGCGTCGGAGTCCGCCACGAGCCCGCCAATGTGGAGCGTGCCCTCATCGAGCACGAAGAAGGCCCAGCCCCGCGCCTGCCCGGAGCCGTCGACGGCAAGAAAGCCGGGCAGACCGCGCGCGACGCGGGCCTGCTCCACCGTGGCCCAGGTCCACGTCGTGTCCCAGGACAGACCGGCGAGCCAATGCTGCCGCTCGCGCTCGTAGCAGTCGCGCACGGCGGCAGCATCGGCGTCACGCCAGTCACGGAGAATCATGCACGTTGCCGGAGCCGCTTGGCGACCGCGCCAAGATCCTGCGGCGCCGCGGCCGCCTTCTGGTTGGCCTCGCGGATCTGGTCGTAGATCTCCTTGCGGTGCACCGCCACGTCGGGCGGAGCCACCACGCCGAGGCGGACGCCGTCACGACCGATGCGCAGCACCTCGATGGAGATGCCGTCGCCGATCATGATCGTTTCGCGTCGCCGTCTGGTGAAGACGAGCATGCGCGTTTACTCGCCTTCGGCGATGACGTGGCGGATCGGGTACACGCAGTCGTGCGGGACGACCTGGTGACCCGTCATGCGCTCTGGGTTGATGACCACGGGCGCACGCAGATTCGCGGTGACCGTGCCGTCCAGCTCGATCGTGACCAGCACGAGCCACAACAGGGCGTCCGTGCCGGCGCTGACGCCGAGGCGATGGCGGTCGGCCTGGCTCAGCTCGCAGCGGTACTCGGGAAGGACCCGCCGCGGGTCGATGACCAGGAACGACGCCGAGGGGCCCTCGACCGCTTTCAGCAACTGCAGCGGACCGAGGACGTCGCTCTGCATCAGCACGAAGCTGCGGCAGGCCTCGAAGCCGGGAAGGCCGTTGGGAAATCTGACGGCGTCCCGGGCGATTTCGGGTGGAAGCTCTTCGGTAACCGACGTCGGACGTTCGATCGATGGACGTGTGCTGAGAACTGATGTCATTTCAGGTAATCCAGGAGCGACACGCGGGTCGCGCTGCTGACCGCGCCGAGGGCCGCCTGATACGCGGCATCGGCGTGAGCCATGTTCGTGATTGCCTCCGCCATGTTTGCTGCCTCGAGCTTCGAGAGGCGCTCGTTGCTCGAAAGTTTCATCTGCTGCAGACGCAGCTTCTGAGAGTCGATTTCGTTCAGGTCGCTGCCCAGCCGGCTCTGTGCCGTCGTGGCGCGGTTGAAGGCGCGCTCCAGCGCACTGATCCCGGTGGCGATCCCGGTTTCGTCGGCGGCGGTGAGCGCCGTAATGAGGTCGTCCATGGCGTCGAACACGGGGTCCGTGTCGGTGCCCCGGGCGATCGTGTCACCGTTGAACGCCAGCGTCACCGTGCGGCTGTCGCCGATCTCGACGTCGAGCTCCGTGGTGCTCCCCGCGTACGGGTTCACGGCGCCGCCGCCGCCAATGGTGTAGGGCTGGGTCGTGGAGCTGGCGCCGGAGAACACATAGGTTCCCTGGAACGTCGTATTGAAGTCGTCCAGCAAGGCGGCACGGATGCCGCGCAGCTCTTCGGCCACGGCGTCGCGCTGCTCGGCCGTCTTGGTGGTGCCACGGCCGTTCATGGCGGCAGTCTGCGCCCTGCTCAGCAGCTGGACGACGTCGGAGAGCACAGTGTCGACGACCGTCAGCCTCGACACGGCGCCGTCGGACGTCCGCGTGTACTGTTCGATCGCCCCGAGCGCGTTCCGCTCGCTCACCGCCGTCGATGACGCCGATGGATCGTCGCTGATCTTGTTCAGGCGCTTGCCGGTCGAGACCTGGCGCTGTGCCTCGATGAGGCGCTCAGACGCCGTCTGGATGCCGGCGGCGCCGTCGCGGTACTGGCTGTTGAACGTGATTCGCAGGCTCATCGACCTTCTCTCGCAATGCCCAATGTCAAATCTCTCGCAATGCCCAATGTCAAATGCTCAATACCCAAGACCCAAAAGGAGAGCCTGAGGCCGCTGCGGCCATTCGAGCATTGGCCATTGAGCATTGGCCATTGAGCATTGAGCCTTCGCCATTGGGCCTTGAGCATTGACATCACCTAGCGCCCGACGCTGTCGAGCAGGATCCCGAGCGTCTGGTCGATGACGCTGAAGAAGCGGGCGTTCGCCTCGAACGCGCGCTGGAACTTGAGCAGGTGCATCGCTTCCTCGTCGAGCGACACGCCGGACACCTGATCGCGGAGCGCGTCCACCTGGTCGACGATGGCCTGGCGGCTGTCGCTCTCATCGGTCGCCGACCTGGTGTCGCGGGCGACGCGGTAGACGAGCTGTCCCCAGGCGTCGGACAAGGTCGCCGTCCCGCCGCTCAGCACCGGTTGCTCGCGCAAGGCGGCAATCGCACGCGCCGTCTGGTTGTCGCCACCGTTGGCGATGCCTGCCGCGGCAACCAGCCGCGCATCGGCGGCAACCGCGGGATCGACGATGAGCGCCGCGGCCGCGCCTGCCGTGCCGACCGGCGGCGTGGAGAACGCGAAGAGATTGCCCGCTGCCGCTCCCGTCTGGTCGAAGCCGGCCGTGTGCAGCGCATTCACCTGATTTGCCACTTCGAACGCCAGGTCGTCGAGGCTGGACTGGTAGTCCGGGATGTTCACGTCGCGCACCCGCAGCAGGCCGCCCAGCCTGCCGCCGGTAATCTCCGACGTCACCGTCGTGCCGTTGATGCCGAGCGCCGCATAGCCGGTTGGCGCCACGCTGGTGACGGTGAGGTCGTACTTCGTCTCGCCAATCACGAGCGGCCGCCCGTTGCCGATCGACAGGTCCACGCCACCCTCGGGGCGGTCCAGCACGTGCACGTTCACCTGCTCGGAGAGCAGGCGCACCAGCCGTGTCTGATCGTCGCGGAGATGCAGCGACGCCTCGAGCGATGGCGAGCGGGCAATGCTCACGTTCAGCGCGCGGATCTGCTCGATGAGACCGTTGATTTCCTCGACCGAGTCTCTTACCTGGCGGTCCGCGTCGAAGCCGGCGGACGCGAGGCGCGACGCCATGTCCCTGAACCCGTCGGCCAGCGTGTCCGCCTGCAGGAGCACGTCCTGCCGCCCCGTCGCCGACACCGGGGATTCCGACAGGCGCGCGAACGCGTCGTAGAAGTTCTGCAGCGACATGTCGATTGACGATCCGGGAGTACCTATCGCCGCTTCCACGACGCTCAAAGCTCCGGCCATCGCCAGTTCGCGTTGCTGGGCCGGGACTTCCTGCTGAAGCCGCGTCTCGAGCAGGCGGTCGCGCAGCGCACGGACGCCGACGACGTCCACACCGCGGCCGGCCGAACCGGCGCCGTCAGGCGCGACGGCCTGCAGGTCGATCGTGCGGCGCGAATAGCCAGGCGTGTTGACGTTGGCAATGTTCTGCCCGGCGACATCGAGCCCGTAGCGCTGGGCGTCGAGGGCGCGGGCGGCCGACGTGAGGCTGGAAAAGAGATCAGACACGGCTCAGACCCTGCGGGTGAAACCGCGGCCGGTCAGTGCCGCAGCCGCCGTGCGAGTGGGTTCGTAGCCAAGCTGGCCGCCGTGGGCGTCCAGGCTGATGCGGACGAAATCGGACAACCCGACGCCCAGGCGCCGGCAACGGAGCAACGCGGCCGCAGCCGCCTCGAGCTCGCGCCGGAAACGGAGCCGCTCCCCGGGATTCACCGACGTCAGCCGGGGCAGCGCCTGGAGCGCGGCCTGCAGCGCGGTGTCAGCGGCAAGCAGACGGTCAAGGTCCGCCGTGGCCAGAGCCATCGCGGTGTCCTCGAGCGCGCTGCGCAGCCGTGCGACGGCGGTGAGAGTCCCCTGGGTGGGGTTGCTCATATCATTCCTTCAGCAGATCGTCGATGATGCGATCCGCGAGCCGCCCGCTGTCATTGCCGATCTGACCGGCAGCGAGCTTCTGTTTCATGGCCTCGACGACGTCCGCGCGCACCGGCGATGCTTCGGTGCTCGCCTTCAGCGCGGCAGCCATCAGCTTGGCGTCGGCCGACACTTCGACCTTGTCCGTCGCAGCGGCGCCCGGCAGGTCGCTCTTCCTGGCAACCCGCTTTTCGTTCACCTTCTGCGCGGCCTCGGTCGACTTGGTCGCCTCGGTGTCCTGCGTTACACGATTTGCATCGATCTTCATCGTCTACTCCGGTGATATGCCTTTTCCTTCCGGCTCGAGCCGGAAGCCACAGTGTTCCGGCTGCGGCCGGACGCCACCTTCAGGCAGTCTACGTCCTGTGTGGAATCGGCATTCTCCGCGGGTTCTTCAGTCCCCGGACCTCCCGGTCGTGTGCTCATCCATTCCGGGCGGCAGTGCCCGCCCTGTCGTGTCGGCACGCGCCCATTGCTGCGGCGCCACCCGTCGTCCATCCTGACCGATGACCTCGAAGTGCAGGTGAGTGCCGGTGGCGCGCCCGCTGCGCCCTGCACGGCCTACCGTCTCCCCTGCCGAAACTTCGTCACCCTTGGCGACCAGCGCGGCGGACAAATGGGCGTACCGGGTCCGCGTCCCATCCCGGTGCTCGATGACGACGCTGGTGCCGTAGCCCCCCTGATCGCCGCTAAATACCACCCGGCCGGCACCTGCGGCCTGAACTTCCTGTCCGTATGCCGCACGGAGGTCTACCCCCTGGTGGAACTTCATCCGGTTGGTGAACGGGTCGCGCCGCCAGCCGAAGCCCGACGTCACGCCGCCAAGAACAGGACGCACACTGTGTGCCGGCGACTCGTGCACTTCTGTGAAATCTGCCACTGAAATTCCGGCGCCCGGTGCCGATTCCGTGGTGGGGGCGACAGGGGCTGGCGACACCGGGATTCGGGATTCGGGATTCGGGGTTCGGCGGGATTCGGGGTTCGGGATTCGCACGTCGGGCGTTGCGACGCGCGTATCGAATCCCGAATCCCGAGTCCCGAATCCCGGCTTGACCGCTCCTTCGAATCCCGAATCCCGAATCCCGAATCTCGAGTCAAACGCAGCCAGCATCTGGTCCTGCAGTCCGATGCCCTTGACGCGAGCCAGGTGCGTGGCGAGCTCGACGTCGATCGTCTCGAACATCGACTCCGCACCGAGCGTGTCTTGTTCTTCGCCGTCGGCCCACGAGCCGGCCTTGCGCATGTCGCGCAGCATCTGCACCAGCAGCATCGACTCGAACTCCGCCGCGATCTGCTTCAGGCGCTCGCGGTCGGGGCCGGCGGCGCCTCCGTCCTTCCTGGCGTCCGCGGCAGCGATGCGCGCGCGCTCGACGATGGCCGCGACGTCGATGCTCACAGGATCACGATTTCCGCGCGCAGGGCGCCGGCGGCCTTGAGCGCCTGCATCACGGCGATGATGTCGCGCGGCGTCACACCCAGAAGGTTCAGCGCCCGGACGACATCGGCGAGCGTCGCCCCGGCGTCGAGCGTGACGAGCTGCGCGTCGCCTTCGTTCACGTCCAGCTCGGTATTCGGCGTCACCGTGGTCTGTCCGGCTGACATCGGCGCCGGCTGCGAGACGTCGTACTGAGTGGCAATCCTGACCGACAGATTGCCGTGCGCCACCGCCGCCGCGCCGAGTCGCACGTCGCCACCCATGACCACGGTGCCGGTGCGCTCGTTGATCACCACGCGCGCCGCGACGTCGAGCGAGACCGGCAGCGGCTCGAGCCGCGCGATCAGCTCCGGAAGGGTCGTGCGGAACGGCGGCGGCACCTGCACAGCCACCGACCCGGCGTCGATCGCCCTGGCCACCTCCGTCCCGAGCTCCATGTTGATGGCGCGCGCCACGCGAGTCGCGGAGACGAAATCAGGCTCGTGCAGCGTCAACCGGAGCACGTCGCCTGGCGGCGGCGTCCACTGGCGCGCTTCCTGAACGAGCCCGCCCCCCGGAACGCGCCCCACCGTGAGGTGGTTGACGACGACGTTGTTGTCACCGGTGCCGGCGCCGAAACCGCCGAGCGAGAGCGGGCCCTGCGCGAGCACCAGCACGCGGCCGTCGGGACCGCGGAGCGGCGTCGGCATCAGCGTGCCGCCCTGCAGGCTGCGCGCATCGCCAATCGAGGACGCCGTGATATCGAGACGCCCACCTGCCTGGGCATAGGGACCGAGCTGCGCGGTGACCATCACGGCGGCGATGTTCTCGACCTTCATCTCGCCGGGCGCCACCGCGATCCCGAACCGCTCGAGCATGTTGGCGAGCGTCTGCGCGGAAAAGATGGTCTGACGGCGGTCGCCGGTCTTGTTCAGGCCGACGACCAGGCCATAGCCGACGAGCGGCGTCTGCGCGGCGCCCTGCACCGACGCAATGTCCTTCAGCCGCGCGGAGCCGGCGACCGGCTCCAACTGCGCGGCGGCTGGCACGGCTGCACTCAGCAGGGACACGGCCGCGATGACGACACACCGAGGCAGCGAGGCACCACGACGATTTCCCGGATTGCCTTCCGCCTGAAGGCGGAAGCCACAGCTGTCAATGTGGCTTCCGGCTTTAGCCGGAAGATCGCGCCGGTGCGAGTCCACTGCCGACTGCCCGCTGCCGACTGCCGGCTGAGAGAAGAAGCCCATGGTCACCTAAAAGATCTTGTTGAGCACCCGGACGAGCCAGCCCGGCTGCAGGTTGTCCTTGATCAGGCCGCGGCCGAAGTACCGGATCCGCATCTGCCCGATCGCGGTCGAGGGCACGACGTTGCCAGGGCCGACGTCCGCCGCACGCACGACGCCGGTGAGCACGATGATCTGGCGGTCGCCGTTGATGTCGATCTCGCGCACGCCCTCGAGCCCCAGGTCGCCGTTCGGAAGCACCTCGACGACGCGCGCCGTGAGCGCCGCGGTGAGCGAGCCGGTGCGCGTCGTGCTGCCGCCCCCCTTGAAGTCGGTGTTCGTGCTGAGCGCGGCCAGGCTCGTCGGATCGAGAAAGCCCGGGAACTTCGACTCGGCGCCGAACAGGCTGGTCACCGCGGCCGACGCGTTGCTGTTCTTCTCCAGCGAGGAATCCGCGGATCCCTGCGCCGTCACCAGTTCCAGCACGCGGATGGTCACGAGATCGTTGACGCGCCGGGCGCGCAGGTCGCCGGCCAGCCCCGCCATCCACAGCGAGTCGGGCGACTGAGGCGTCTGCGTGCCCGTCGCGCGCGCCTCCGCCAGGTACTTCATGAACAGCTCGTCGTAGTTGTCGCTCGGCTTCGGCGGAGCCGCTCTCTTGTCGTCCTGTGCGTGGGCGGTGCCGGCGACCAGCATGATCCCGGCGATGGCGACAGCTACGGGCCACGGAAAGCGGGGTCCCCGACGCGCACACTTCCACCCCTCGGCACAGGCGTGCGCCGTGGGGACCCCGGCCTTGCGCGGTGGGGTGCCAGACACGGAGACACGGAGCCTCCTTTGGCCATTGGACCTTGTGCGTTGAGCCTTGTGCCTTGTCATGTTCACTGGACCACCTCGACGGCCGCCGGGCCCGTGATTCGCGCGCGCACCGGGCGACCGTTCGGCTTCGGCGTGACGCGGATGACGTCGCCGCGGTGACCGCTGCTCGAAGCGGTTGCGGCCGCTGTCACCTGAACGGCGCCCACGGTCGCCGTCACCGTCACCACGTCACCCGATCGCACCGCTGGCGGCACGTCGAGCACGGTGCTCGTGAGCGCTTCGCCGGGCGCGATGTTGCGCCTCGCCTTGAGGCCGATGATCTCGTCCTGCACCGGGAGACGCGTGAGCGGCACCGACGGCCACTCGTCGTCCACGATCTCGATGTCGGCCTCGGTGATCGCCTCGTCGCGCGCAATCGCCCGCGCCGCGCGCGCGTGCGGACCGCTGACCATCACGGTCGCCATTGCCACGCCCACGCGTGACTTGGCAGCCATCAGGACGAACCGCACCGGCTGACCCGCGCGTGCGCCAGGCTCGGGCAGCGCCTGGAGACCCTGCTGCGCCCTGACGCTGGTCTCGAGCCCGGTGACCGAGACCGCCGCCTCGCTGCCGAGGCGCCGCGCAACTGCCTTCTCGATGGCGTCGATCGGCGTGACCGCCGGCGCTGCTGCGAAGGCGGCGCGCGCCGCCGCCATCAGCATCGCCACGACGACGAGCCCGAGAATGACGCGCCCGAACATGTCCGTAACACTCGTGCTCATGGCCGATTACGCGGGCAGGTTGTTAATCTGCTGGAGCATCTCGTCGGCGGCGCGAATGACGCGTGAGTTCGCCTCGTACGCGCGCTGCCCGAGAATCATGTTCACCATCTCCTCGACGACGCTGACGTTCGAGTCTTCGAGGAAGCCCTGCGCGAGCGTGCCGAGCCCTTCCGCGCCGGGCGTCGCGGTGGCGGGATCGCCCGAGGCGATCGTCGCCGTGTAGATGTTGCCGCCGCGGGCCTGCATGCCGGCGGGGTTCTGGAACTGCGCCAGCTCGATGGTGCCGACCTGCTGCGGGTCGGCGGTGCCGGACACGACCGCCGAGACGATGCCGTCCTTCGAGATCATGACCGACGTGGCGCCCGCGGGAATGGTGATGGCCGGCTCGAGCTGATAGCCCTCGGCGGTCACGAGCTGGCCCTGGCCGTTCAGGTGAAACGCGCCCGCGCGCGTGTAGCCGGTCTCGCCGCCGGGCAGCGTAATCTGGAAGAAGCCCTGTCCTTCGATCGCCAGGTCGAACGGCGTACCGGTGCTGCGCAGATTGCCGGCGCTGAAATTGCGCGCCGTGGCGACGGCGCGCGCGCCGAGGCCGGCCTCGAGGCCGATCGGCGCCTCGCCCTCCTGCGACGTCGGCGTACCGGGCGCCTTGATCTGCTGGTAGACGAGGTCCTCGAACTCGACGCGCGCCTTCTTGAAGCCCGCCGTGTTCACGTTCGCCAGGTTGTGCGCGACGTTGTCGATGTTGGCCTGCTGCGCGTTCATCCCGCTGGCCGCCGTGTAAAGCGCTCGAATCATGTCTGTTTCCTGTGGTTCACTCTTCTACGTTCTGTCTTCTCGGTTCGTGTTCAGGTTCGAGGTTCAGTTCTCGGTTCCCGGTTCGTGGTTCGCGTTCTTTGTTCTCTGTTCGAGGTTCGCGGTTCTCTGTTCGCGGTTCGAGGTTCGCGGTTCTCTGTTCGCGGTTCGAGGTTCTCGGTTCGCTGTTCGGTTCGCTGTTCCAAGAACCGAGAACTAGAACCACGAACCACGAACCACGAACCCAGAACCACGAACCCAGAACCACGAACCGAGAACCGAGAACTGAACGCCGAACCTGAACACGAACCGAGAAGCGAGAACCGAGAAGCGTGAACGGCTACTTCGTACCCAGTGCCGAGATGGCCCGTCCATCGAGGTCGTTCATCAACGTCGTGACGCCCTTGTTGAGCGACTCGAAGTTGCGCGTCAGCTCCGTGAGCTTCGCCATCCGGTCCACCATGTTCACGTTCGACTGCTCGATCGACCCGGGCACGAGCCTTACTTCCGCGGGCTCCGGCGTGGCTCCCGTTAAAGCTCTGAAGATCGCTCCCGATTCCCTGATCAGGTCGCTCTCGGACGCGAATTGCACGATCTGCAGGCGACCCACGACGGTCGTGCCGCTGGTGATCGTGCCGTCGCCGCCGATGCGGACCGGCCCGTTCGGCAGCGTGATGGCGCCGCTCTCGCCGAGCACCGTCTCGCCCGTCGAGGTCGTCAGCGTCCCGTCCGCGCGGCGGCTGAAGCTGCCGTTGCGGGTGTAGCGCTCGCCGGCCGGGGTCTCGATGGCGAAGAACCCGCTTCCGTCGATGGCGACGTCGAGGTCACGCCCGGTGCTGGCGATCAGCCCCGGCTTGAAATCGATCTTCTTGCCGCCCATGACCACGTCCACGGCCGATTCGAGCGCCGTGGCGAACGCGTCGCGCTCGGACGCCACCTTGGCGGCCCGCTCCGTCTTGTAGCCGACGGTGCTGACGTTGGCGAGGTCCGCGGCGAGGCGATCGAGCTCCTCGAGCCGCGTCCGCATGCCGCTCAGCGCGCTATACGCGCCGCCTGGCATGGCTCCTCCTGGATCGCCGGGATCAGCAGGTCGGAGACCTGCCGCGGGCCTTCCACCCGCACCCACGTGTACCGGTCGCAGCTCGCCGCGCGCATCGTCACCGACCGGTCGAGCAGCGCGTTGTCCGCGACGCGGGCGGCCGCCGCGTCGGCGCCATTGACCGTCATCGCTTCGCGGCGCTGCCCCGTTTCCCGCGACGCCGGTCGATACAGTCTGATCGCGTCCTGCCAGATCTCGTCGTAGACGAGATACGGCTCGGCGGTCCAGCCGGTGAGCTTCAACAGCGCGCGCGTCGCGGCACGCGGCACGGGCGCCGTGCTGATGACGCGCAGCCGCTTCTGCCTCTCGTCCGCTTCGAACGGCACGAGACCGAGCGCGCGGACCGTCTCCGCCGGCAGCCACGTCGGTCCCGACATCACGCGGTTGACGTCGAAGGACGGCAGGTAGCTGACGCCGCACTGCGCGGCGAGCGCCTTGAGAATCACTGCGGGCTCGACCAGCCCCAGGTGTTGCAGCTCTGCGCCGAGCCGCCGCCCGGTGGCGCGCTGCGAGGCGAGGGCGCTCTCGAGGGCGGTCTCCGAGATTGCGCCGAGATGCCGCAGCAGCACGCCAAGCTTCAGCGGGGGCAGCGCTCCCGGCGAAGTGACGGCCACCGCCGGCGTGTCGAGGCCGACGCGGGCCGCGTGCTGCACGCACTCACGCGAGCAGTACCAGTGTCCGTTGAAGCGAAGCCCGGCGGCCCACTTCGGGGCCAGCCGTTCGGGCCGCCAGCGGCCACACGTGAAGTCAGCGCATCGAGGCATAGTTGTTCACGCGCTCCTTTTGTGCCTTCTCGAGCTCCAGCCGAAGGCGCACTTCGCCTTCCGACATCTGCTCGGTCGCGGCAATGTCCTGGACCGGAGTGCCGCGGCGGGCGGCCCCGGAAATCCGGCGCTGGGTCGCGGCGCGCTGCGGCCGCGGACGCAGGGCGCCGGTCGTGCCCGTACTCGTGGCGCCGGCAGCCATCCGGTTGATCTCGGTGGCCACGTCGCGCAGTGCGCCCTCGGTCGTATCCGTGAGCAGCGAGACGCCGGCGAGCAGGTGCGCCATCCGATCGTCGAGCCGCTCGAGTGCGGCCTGGTGCTGCACGTGCATCCACACCAGTGCGCCAAGAATAAGGAG
>DATDHP010000099.1:0-5021 GCA_036521515.1 Vicinamibacterales bacterium | reverse complement strand
ACGCCGGGGACGTACCCCTTGATGTAGCCGGGATCGTGCGCCATCTGGTCGAACGGCGACGTCAGCAGCAGCACGATCTGCGCATCGCGACGGACGAGGTGCGCCTGCACCGCGTCGAGCGCGCGCTCGGCCCGCCGCGGTTCGGCGGCGCGTGAGAGCACCGCCCACGACTGGCTGATGGAGTCGATGCGGCACTCTTCGTTCTGCGCGGATCCGAGCGGCGTCCCGTCGTCGAAATAGGCGCGGCGGTACCAGCTGCTGTCCCAGGACAGCTCCAGCATGCCTGTGAGCCATTGCGCGTCGACGCGATAGCGCTGAGCGAGGTCGCTGCGGAGCCGGCGATCGCACAGCCTGGCGAACTCGTTCAGCACGAACACGAGGAACCAGCCGAGCCACACGCTTTCCCCCCGCCCCTCGTGGCCGACTCGATTCATGCCGTCGTTCCAGTCGCCCGACCCAATCAGGGGCAAGCCGTGCGCGCCGTACTTGCCGGCGTGGGCGATCGCGCGCACGCAGTGCTCGAAGAGCGAGGCCGTTTCGCGTGAGACCTGCGGCAGGATGTACACCTCCGATTGCCCCGGCTCGAGGGTCGGCGCATCGAGGAATGGCACGACCTCGTCCAGCACGGACTCGTCGCCGGTCCGCGAGACATACGCCGCAACGGCGTACGGCAACCACAGGAGATCGTCCGAGCATCGCGTCCGTGTGCCACGGCCGCTCGGCGGGTGCCACCAGTGCTGCACGTCGCCCTCGACAAACTGCCGTGACGCGGCGCGCAGCAGGTGGGAGCGGCAGAGATCGGGCCGCGCATGGATGAGTGCCAGCGTGTCCTGCAGCTGGTCGCGGAATCCGTACGCACCGCCTGGCTGATACGGGCCGCTGCGTGCCCAGAACCGGCAGCTCAGCGCTTGATAGGGGAGCCACCGGTTCACGATCAGATCGAACGAATCGTCCGGGGTACGGACCTGAATGGTGCCGAGCGTGGCGTCCCACTCGCGCTCCGCCTCTTCGAGCGCCGCTTCGGCGGATTCGAGAGAAGAAAAACGAGCCCCGAGCTCGAGCGCATGGTTTCTGTCGCGGCCTTGACCAAGCACGAAGGCGAGCCGCTTCGTGTGCCCAGGTTCAATCCGGACGGCGAGGTGCAGGGCGCCGCATGGGTCGAGGCCGGCGCCACTCTGACCTCCAAGACGATCGCGAAAGAGCGCGGCGGGCCAACTCGCCGTACGGTTGCGTCCGATGAAGTCGGCGCGGTCGCACGTATGGGAATGCGCCTGCTCGGTGGCGTGCCAGACAGCCACGCCATCGCCGAATTCCGTGTTGTAGGCGTTCCTCGCCAGTATCGCGCCGGTGACCTCGTCGATCTCGGTCACCACGAACCGGCGCTCGCCTGCGCGTGGTGGACCGAGGCACCACTCGACATAGCCGAACACGCTCAGACGTCGTGCCGTCGACGAGGTGTTGGTGAGCGTCAGCACGGCCAGTTTCACCGGATCGTCGGGCGCGACGAACACCGCCAGTTCCTGTTCGAGGTTGGCAACGGCATGCTGATAGCGCGTCACGCCGGCGCCATGGCGGACCACCCAGCGGCCGCCATCGGTCCTGCGAGGCAGCGGCCCCGGTGTGGCACCCCAGACCGCGCCGGAGTCCTCGTCGCGCAGGTAGATCGCTTCGCCGGTGGGATCCGAGATCGGGTCGTTGGCAAACGGCGTCAGCCGATTCTCCCGGCTGTTCCCGGCCCACGTGAACGCCGATCCCGAGGCGCTCACCATTGTCCCGAATTCGGGGTTCGCCAGGACGTTCGACCACGGCAATGGCGTCTCCCGCTCACCCTCGAGCACGACGACGTACTCGCGGCCGTCGGGGGTGAAGCCGCCGATACCGTTCTCCATGACAAGGGGAGGCACGAGCACCTGGGCGGACGCGGTCTCCGGAGACGTGAGGACTGCCGCCGCCGGGACGTCCTGTCCGGCGTTCAGCCACGGCGCAGGCCGGTTCATCTGCGACACCAGATCTCCCAGGTCACCGTGAAGAACCACCCGTGCAACGGCGGAGAGCAGACGGCGATCGGTTTCGGGCATGCCATCGGCGCGCACGAGGAACATGCCGCCCGGCCGGTTGTTCCAGCCTGCCCACCGGGGCTCCTGCACGAGCGTCGTCAGATAGGTCTGGGTTTCGTCGAGGTACTCCGCGGGATGCTCGTTCAGGATGACGACGTCGGCGCTCAGGCCCTTGACGCGCCAGTACTCCTGCGCGTGCAGCAGTTGCCGGACGAGCGGCAGCGAGGCCGCGTCCGTGATCCGGACGAGCGCGACGGGCAGGTCGCCGGAGATGCCGTAGCCCCACAACGACGACTGCCCGAGCGTGTTCCGCGCGAGGTCTGCCGGGCTGATGCACGAGGCATCGGTTCCGAACACGCGGGACGCCAGTCGATCGAACAGGATGGCATGGTCATCGGTGAGCCCCAGGCTCTGCAGCGCGATGTGGACGTGGGTGAACGCCATCGAGAACGCGCGCGACGCGGCGCTGCCGTCTCGATACTTGCGCGCCAGCGCAAGCGCCGCGACGCGGTCCGGCGCCACGCCGGTGGCGAAGGTCACGCGCACCACGCCCCCCGGGCCCAGGCGCACCCGATCGCGCAGCGCCGCGACCGGGTCGAGAACGGCGCCGGTCGTGCCGGACAACGCGCGGCCCTCCAACGCCACGGCGTCGGCGGGCGTGCGCCCGCGACCGATGAAGCGTGCCCGGTCGGTCTCCCATTCGACGGCGCCGCCGAGACGACCCTCGACGCCGAGCACGTGGAACGCCCACGTCGGCGCCTCGTCCGAGCCGCGCGGTCGCCTGCTGAAGAGCAGACCGGCGCTCTGCGGGTCGAATTCCGTTTCGATGAAGAGCTTGCCGAACGCCGGGTGCGCGATATCGTCCTCGGGCCGGGAGAGCACGATTTCGGCGTAGCTGGTGACCTCGATCTCGCGCGGGCGGTCGCCGCGGTTGATGATGGAGAGGCGCCGCACCTCCACGTCGTCTTCGGAGGACACGGTGACCTGGAGCTGCGTCTCGAAGTCGCCATTGCGGCTGCGAAACGTCACCTTGTCGAGGTCGAAGGTGGCGTCGTAACCGTCCGGCTCGCGGCAGACCGGCTGGTATGCAGGAGACCACACATACCCCGACCACGGATCGCGGAGGAAGACGAAGTGAGCGCCGGTATCCGACGTGCGATCGTCGCGCCGGCGCGTCACCGCCAGGCCGCGCCACGTACTGAAGCCGCCGCCGGCATGGGTCAGCGCCGCCGTGTAGCGGCCGTTGGACAGAAACTGCGTATGAGGGCTCGCCGTGTGCGGGGATCGGAAGCGTCTCGAGGCGAACACGGGCGTAGACGGCGCCGCCGTCGTGCCTTCGGCCGGGCGCGGTGCCGACAAGATGGCCTCGCGCGGCACGCGCTCCTGCAGCAGCAGCTCGGTGGCCTGCACGCGAGGATCGGCATGGAAGCGCGTGACGAACGCATCGTCGCAGATCACATTGGCGATGGCGACGAGTGACATCCCCTGATGATGCGCGAAGAAGGCGCGCACGACAGCCGGGCGCGCATCGGCAGCAGGCTCGGCGTCGACGTCGCGCGCGCGCGGCCGGCAGTCGAGCGCCTCGTAGAACCCGAACCGCCCGTCCAGTCCCGCGTCGGCGAGCCGGTCGAAGTTGTCCGCCGCGACGGCAGGAGAGACGAGGCTGGCCAGCGCGGTCGCGTAAGGGGCTATGACGAGGTCGTCAGCCAGACCGCGCTTCAACCCGAGCCCCGGTACGCCGAAGGCGCGGTATTGATAATTGCCGGCGCGGTCGGTGAACGCGTAGGCGGATTCGGAGATTCCCCACGGCACGCCACGCTGCCGCGCGTAGTCCACCTGGCGCCGTACGCACGCCCGGCAGCTCTGATCGAGGAGCGTGCCCGGAAAGGTGCGCATCAGCAGGTTTGGCATCAAGTACTCGAACATCGTCCCGCCCCACGAGATCAGGGCGGCGCGGCCCTTGACGTTGGTGACGAGGCGACCGAGGTGAAACCAATGGTGCTGCGGGACGTCGCCCTTGGCGATGGCGACGAAGCTCGCGAGGCGCGCTTCCGAGGCCAGCAGATCGTAGAAGGCGCCGTCGAGGCGTCCCGGGCCATCGGCGTCGGCCAGCCGATAGCCGATCGCGAAAATGCGGCGGCGGCGGTCGTACAGGAAATCGAATTGCATCATGTCGGCGAGCCGCGTGGCGCGCCGCGCGAGCGTTTCGCATGCCGCCGGCGACGCAATGTGCGGCCGGTGAATCGCATCTATGGCGTCGAGCACCGCGCGACGCCAGAACGCGACGTCGCCGGCGTCATCGAGGATCCCCGCCCAATCGGCGGCGCCGGGCACCTCCGCCAGCCCGGTGGCCAGCGTCCGCAGCTGCACCAACGCCGCGTCTGATGGGCCGCGGCGAGCCTCGGTCGCGATCTCGCGCGCGAGACGGTTGATTGCGGTGGCAGCCGTGCGGCCGACGCCGTCGGTGCTGGACGAAGACGCAATGGCAAGGAGATCCGCGGTGTCGGCAAGGCCGGCGCACAGTTGTGCGCGCGTCTGTGGCTGGTGGGCGAGCGCGAGAAGTCCCTGCGCCAGCGCGCCAAGCGCCCCGGCCAGGTTGCCGCTGTCAACTGTCGAGACGTACTGCGGATGGAGCGGCGCCAGCGTGGCGGTGTCGTACCAGTTGAGAAAATGCCCGCGGTATCGCTCCATTCCTTCGAGGGTCGTCAGCGTGAGATCGACACGCTCACTGAGCGCGCCGGTCGTGAGGTAGCCGAGATCGTGCGCCGCCAGCGTGGAGAGCAGGCTCATCGCGATATTGGTCGGCGAGGTCCGGCGGGCCAGCTTCGGGGCGTTGCCGTCCTCCTGGTAGTTGTCCGGCGGTAAGCACGCATCGGACGCCGTCACGAAGGTCTCGAAATAGCGCCACGTCTTGCGCGCGGTCCGGCGCAGCCGCACGCGTTCGCCCTCGGCGAGCGGCCGCAC
>DATDHP010000098.1:0-14747 GCA_036521515.1 Vicinamibacterales bacterium | reverse complement strand
CCGGCGGCTTGAGGCGGAGCTTCACTGCGCCTCCCAAGGCCCGTCCTCGCCATCGAGGGCGGGCCTTTTTTTACAACACGGTTCGGCTGGTCGCCGGCGACGAGGCGGTGGTGACGCACAGCGGCGAAGGAGCCGACGTCGATCATGTCGTTGGGAGGAGCAGTGATGCGGATCCGTGCGCTTGTGTGTGGTCTCATCGTGCTCGGCCTGGCGCTGCCGGCCGCGGCGCAGGAACCGCCGCCGCTGGAGCTGTCCGGCGGCTACAGTTTGCTGCGGGTGTCGCGCGGGCTTGGCGTCGGCCTGGCGGACACCGAACAAACGCTCCACGGCTGGTATGCCGAGGCGGCGGCGACCCAGAGCGCCCTCCTCTCGCTGGTCGGTCAGGGCGCGGGCAACTACGGGACCTACAGCGGTGTACACGTCAGGGTATACGAGTTTGCGGGCGGTGCGCGCCTGAACAGGAGAATGGGCGAGCGCGTCATTTTTGGTCAGGCACTTGTCGGCGTTTCGCACTACCGGCCGTACGGAACCGAACGGGCGACCAATGCGACGTTCCACGCCGGCGGCGGCGTCCGGCTGGGCGGGGCCGGGACGATCGGCGTTCTGTTTGGCGCTGACTACGAGATCATCTTCACGGGAGGCTCTCACCTGCTGGAACCCGAAGGCGGCGAGCGGACACATGGGTTTCGATTGACTGCGGGCGCGGCTTTTTCAATCGGCGGGTAGCGAAGCTCCGCCTTCAACCGACGAGTGGATCGGCGGATCTTCGCTACTAGAGGGAACAGATGAAGAAGCATCCGAAAGGAACGGGGGCGAGAGACCGGGGACCGCAGACCGGAGATCGAGGTCTCAGGACCGAGGATCGCGGCGAGCGTCGCCGGGGCCCCCAACGCGGCAGCCGCGTTGGGGTGGCATTGTCTGGACTCTGGCTGCCGCTGTTGCTGTGTTTGTTCATTGGCAGCGGCACGGCTGCGCTCATTTACGAGATCGTCTGGTTCCAGCTGCTGCAACTGGTCGTCGGATCCTCGGCCATGTCGCTGGGCGTCCTCCTCGGCACGTTCATGGGAGGGATGTGCCTGGGGAGCCTGTTGCTGCCGCGCCTGATCTCACCGCGTCATCATCCCCTTCGCGTTTACGCCTGGCTCGAGCTCGGTATCGGCGTGACAGGCATTCTCGTGCTGTTGCTGATGCCGCTCATCGGCGGCCTGTACACCGCATGGGGCGGGTACGGCCTGCAGGGATTCCTCCTGCGCGGCATCGTCTCGGCGGTCTGCCTTCTGCCCCCGACACTGCTGATGGGGGCAACGCTGCCGGCAGTCGCGCGCTGGGTCGAAACGACGCCCGCAGGCATCGCGTGGATGGGCTTCTTCTACGGCGGCAACATCGCCGGCGCCGTCTTCGGGTGCCTGCTCGCCGGGTTCTACCTGCTGCGCGTCTACGATGTCGCGACTGCCACCTACGTGGCGGCGGCGATCAACACAGCCGTCGCAGCGATCAGCCTTTCGCTCGGGGCGATCACTACCCACACCGCCGAAAGCGTGCCGGAACCGGCTCCTGCGCGATCCGGCACGCGGGAGTCCGTTTCGTCTTCGCGGGGCAGGGTCATTTACGTGGTCATCGCGCTTTCGGGACTCTGCGCGCTCGCGGCGGAAGCTTTATGGACGCGCCAGCTCGGATTGCTGTTCGGTGCGTCGGTCTACACGTTTTCAATCATTCTCGCCGTGTTCCTGGTCGGGCTCGGCATTGGCAGCGCTGGCGGATCGTTTCTGGCGAAGACCATCGCAGATCCAGGCCTGGCGCTCGGCTGGTGTCAGATGCTCGTCGCGGCGGCGATCGCCTGGACAGCTTACCTGCTGGCAGAGTCGTTGCCATACTGGCCTATCGCGCCGTCGATTTCGAGCATCTGGTTCAATTTCCACCTCGATCTCACACGCGCCTTTCTTGCCTTGTTCCCGGCAGCGGCCCTCTGGGGCGCGAGCTTTCCCCTTGCGCTCGCGGCGGCGGCGGCAAAGGGGCAGGACCCGGGCCGACTGGTGGCGGGCGTGTACGCCGCCAACACCGTTGGCGCTGTCATCGGCGCGCTTGCCGCGAGCCTTCTGCTGGTCGCCTGGATCGGCTCGCAGCACGCGCAACAACTGCTCATGGCCCTGTCCACGATCGCGGCGCTGCTCCTGCTGGTCCCGCGGGCGGCTGCCGCCGCCGCGGCCGCCCGATTCCAGTTCGCCATGCTTCTGCTCGTGGCGGTGGTGCTGGCGCTGACCTTGCTCGCTACCGTCCCGCCGGTCTCCCCCTGGCTCGTTGCGTACGGGCGATTCGCGCCCGGCTGGGTCGGCATCGGCGACATTGTCTACGTCGGCGAAGGCGTGCACTCGTCCATCGCCGTGTCCCGGGCGCCGGATGGCGGCTTGAAGTACCACGCCTCCGGCAAAGTCCAGGCCTCGAGCGAGCCGCAGGACATGGGTCTCCAACGGATGCTGGGTCACTTGACCACGCTGGTGCCGGCCAGCCCCCGATCAGTGTTCATCATCGGTTACGGCGCCGGCGTGACGACAGGCGCGGTGGCCATCGACCCGCGGGTCGAACACGTCACGATAGCGGAGATCGAACCGCTGGTGCCCGACGTGGTCTCCAGATACTTCAGCGAATTCAACGAGAACGTCGCCAGCAATCCCAAGGTGCAGGTACGGATTGATGACGGGCGGCACTACCTCCTGACGACAGACGAGAAGTTCGATGCGGTGACGACCGACCTGGTCGATCCATGGGTCAAAGGGACGGCGGCGCTCTTCACGAGGGAGTTCTTCGAAAAGGTGAGGCAGCGCCTCAACCCCGGCGGCATCATCACGATGTTCGTGCAGCTGTACGAGACGAGCCCGGAGGCGGTGAAGAGCGAGGTGGCCACCTTTTTCGACGTGTTCCCGAACAGCGCCATCTTCGGCAACACGCGGCAGGGTCGCGGCTACGACATGGTCCTGGTCGGCCAGGTCGAACCGCTGCGGATCGATGTCGACGAGATGGAACGGCGTCTGTCAAGCCCGGAATACGCGCGCGTGAAGGAGTCGCTGCGCTCGATCGGCATCGCCTCTGCGCTCGAGCTGCTCGCCACCTATGCCGGCCGTCCTTCGGATTTGTCCCGGTGGCTGCAGCAGGCCACGATCAACCGCGATCGCGATTTGCGCCTCCAGTACCTCGCGGGCATGGGGATGAACATGTTCCAGAACGAGAAGATTTATGCAGACCTGCTGGAGTACCGGCGGTTCCCCGAGAACCTCTTCTTCGGCTCCGAGGAGCGGATGCAGGCACTGTGGGAAGCCGGAGGAGGGGAGAGAGTCGAGAGTCGCTAGACATCTCCTAAGGCCTGAGTCGTGACAGATGAAGCAAGTTTCTAGTAGCGAAGATCCGCCGATCCACTCGTCGGTTTGAGGCCTCCACCAGCGGAGCTGACCTCGTGGTCACGAAACAGACGATAATTGCGCCGCATTGGCACAGAGGTCGGCTTCTCCTTGGTGCTGAGAGCCCGTGTTTGAGTTGGACCCGGAGCCCCGCGAGCACCTCATGTTGTTGGCAACGACGCCAGGGTTGGCGCCCTCATCTGCGTGGAGGTTATCCACTCGCTTCGAGGGAGGGCCGCCAGTCTGGCGATCCGAAGCACGCGTCTCAGACTTCGTTCTGGCGGGCTCCTCGCCAATGTAGAGAGGATCGGGCCGTCATGGAAGTGCTCTATCCGCGGTGCGCGGGGCTCGATTTGGGCAAGGACACGCTCGTCGCCTGTGTGCGCATTCACGGGCGGCCGGTCCAGCACGACGTGCGCACATTCGGGATGACGACGCGGGAGTTGCTCGCGCTCGCCGGGTGGTTGACCGAGCAGGGTGTGACCCACGTCGCGATGGAGGCCACGGGGACGTACTGGAAATCGGTGTGGCACGTCCTCGAGGAGGACTTCACGCTCGTGCTCGGCAACGCCGGGCACATTCGCAACGTGCCCGGGCGCAAGAGCGATGTCAAAGATGCGGAGTGGATTGCGGATCTGCTCGCGCACGGCCTCATCCGCGGGAGCTTCGTGCCGCCCACGCCGATTCAGGAGGTGCGGGATCTGACGCGCACGCGTAAGCAACTGGTCCGCGAGATCGCCCAGCACACGCAACGGATTCAGAAAACGCTCGATATCGCCAATCTGAAAATGACGGGCCTCGTCAGCGACGTGCTCGGCGTGAGCGGGCGCGCCATCCTCCGGGCGCTCATTGCCGGGCAGACCGATGCCCAGGCGCTGGCGGACTTGGCGCGCGGGACGCTCAAGAACAAGCGCGCCGCGTTGGTCGAGGCGCTGACCGGACGGGTAACGCCGCACCACCGGCGCCTCCTGAAGCTCCATCTCGAGCTGATCGAGCGCCTGGAAACCGCGATCGCGGAGGTCGACGCGCAGCTCGGCGAGGCGCTCGCCCCTTTTCATGACGCCGTCGCGCGCGTGGATGTCGTCCCGGGGATCGACACGGTGGTGGCCCAGGCGATCCTCGGCGAAATCGGCCTCGATATGTCGCGCTTCCCGACGCATCAGCATCTGATTTCGTGGGCCTGTTTGTGCCGCCGTTTGGACGAGAGTGCCGGCAAACGGAAGTCCACGCGTATCCGGAAAGGCGCCTGTTGGCTCAAAACCGTGCTCGTGCAGGCCGCCTGGGCGGCAGTCCGGACCAAGAACAGTTACTATCGCGCACAATTCCTTCGCCTGCGCGCCCGCCGAGGGCCCAAGAAGGCGATCGTGGCCGTCGCCGCCTCGATGCTCACCGCCATCTACTACATCCTCCGCGATGGCGTTGAGTACCGCGAGTTGGGTGGTCACTACTTCGAACGGCTCGATCGTACCAAGGTGACCCAACGTCTGGTTAAACGTCTCCGCGACCTCGGCTATGACGTGCAACTCGCTGAAGTCGCGGCGTAGAGTTTCGTCTCAGGCGGAGCTTCGCTACTGCGCCGCTGAAGGCCTCAGGGCCCAGGGACCAGGGCTGTCTCAGGCGGTAGGCCTGAGGCCTTGGACAGCCCTGAGCCCTGAGGCCTGAGCCCTGAGGTCCACTGCCAGTGATCCTCCTGATCGCGTTCGTGATCGCCATGGCCGTGACGGTTGCAGGTGGCGCCCTCGTGCGCCGCTTTGCTCCCACCGTCGGCGGCGTCGTGCCGCCGCGGCCGGATCGCTGGCACAGCGCTCCCACGCCCACGATGGGCGGCATTGCCATCGCCATCGGCACGGTGGCCGGCTTCCTCGTGGTCGCCACACGGCCCGAGGTCGTCGCCTCGGTCACGACCTGGGCGCCGCTGGCGGTGGCGGCGCTGGCGATGTTCGTCGTCGGCGTGCTCGACGACCGGCTGCAGCTCTCTCCGATCGCCAAGCTGGTGTCGTCGCTCGCCATCGGCGCCTTCCTCGTGTTCGCGCTGGCTGGCGCCGAACCCGAAGGCGCCGTCCCGACGCTGTACACCCTCGTCGCCACCGTATGGTTCGCCGGCATCTGTCACGCGGTGAACCTGCTCGACAACATGGACGGCCTCGCGGCGGGCACCGGGTTGATTGCCGCGCTCTTTCTCGCCCTCCTGCTGGGTCAGACGCTGGGGCCGGGCGTGACGCTGCTGCTGGTCTGCCTCGCAGGGTCGCTTCTCGGATTCCTTCATTGGAATCGCCATCGCGCGCGCCTGTTCATGGGTGACTGCGGGAGCCTGTTCATCGGCGCCATCCTCGCGTCGGCGTCGATCGTCCCGATCTTCAACACGCGCCTCGCGTTCATCAGTCCGTCGGTCATCGTGGCCCTGGTCCTCGTCGTTCCGCTCTTCGACACGGGCTTCGTGCTCGTGCTGCGCCGGCTGGCGGGGCGGAAGGCGAGCAAGGGGGGCACCGATCACGTCTCCCACCGGCTCGTCTCACTTGGGTTCTCGGAGCGGAGCGCCGTCCGCATCCTGTATCTCCTTGGCCTGATCGGCGGCGGGACGGCGTGGGTGCTCACCGCCTCCAGCGGCGTCGAGCCGATGCTTCCGCTCGTTGCGCTGTTTGCCGTCATCGTGATCCTGGTCGGCATCTATCTCGCCCGTGTGCCGGCCTACAACCCCGAGGACTTCATCGCGCTCCAGAAGTCGTCGTTGGCGCCGTTCCTCAAGGATCTCCATTTCAAGTGGCACGCCGGCGAGGTGATGCTCGACCTCGTCCTCATCACCGTGTGCTACTACGTCGCGTACCGGCTCCGGTTCGAAGGAGAGGACCTCGACAACTTCCTGCCGTATTTCACCGCCTCGCTGCCGGTGGTGCTCGGCTGCAAGCTGACGTCGCTCTACGCCTCGCGCCTCTACCAGCGCTCGTGGGAAACGTTCGGCCTGAGAGACATCGCCGTTGTCGTGCGCGGGGTCGGGATGGGGTCGGTGTTGTCCGTCCTCACCATGGCCTATCTCTATCGGCTCCAGGGATTCTCGCGCGCCGTCTTCGTCCTCGACGCCATGCTGTTGACGATCGCCATCGTGGCCACGCGCGCGTCGTTCCGCGCGATGAACCTGGTGGCATCCACGCGGAGCAAGAGGAGCCGTCGCGTGCTGGTCTACGGCGCGGGCGCGTTCGGTCAGACGCTCGTGCGCGAGATGCGGGCCAACTCGCACTGGAATATGAACCCGGTGGCGTTTCTCGACGACGACCCGATGAAAGCACATCAATGGATCATGGGAGTGCCAGTGCGGGGCGCGCTCGGTCAGCTCGAAGAGGTGGTCCGCCGCTACTCGGTTGACGAGATCGTGCTGAGCAGTCCGTCGGTCAACGGCAACGTGGAGCACCGCATTCGCGACGTCTGCGCCCAGCTCGAACGTCCCGTGCGGCGGCTCTACATGGAAATCAGGTAATTCGAAATGCCAAATGCAAAATGCAAACACTCCGTGGCTCGAAGCAATGAGCTGGGCAGCGCGCGTGTGTGCAGTTTTTGCATTTTGCATTGTGCATTGTGCATTGCGTAAGGTGCGAGTCGGCATCGACGGCCGCGCTTTCACCTCCCCTGCCGCCGGCGTCCGCCGATACGTCGAGGGGCTTGCCGGCGCGCTCGCCACGCTCGACGACGGCCCGGAGATCGTGGCGCTGGGCGGCGCTGATTCGAGCGCCCTCCCGCGCGGCGTCGGCCACATCGCCGAACCGTCGCACCCGCCGACGAACCTGGGATGGACGCTCGTCGGCCTGCCGCGCGCGGCGGCCCGCGCGCGCGTCGATCTCATTCACGCCCCGGCTTACACGGCGCCCTTCTGGTCCGGTGTTCCCGTCGTGCTGACGATCCACGACGTCAGCTACGCGCGCCACCCGGAGTGGTATCCGTACCGGCGCGACTGGGCGCGCCGCGCGTTCTACCGGCGCAGCGCCCGCGCGGCCTCGCACGTGATCACCGTCTCCCTCTTCTCCGCCTCCGAGATCACGGCGGCGTATCACATACCCTCGTCCAGGATCACGGTTGCTCCCCTGGGCGTCGGCGCGGCGTTCGCGCACGCGAACATGGCTCACGCCGGCGAGCTTCCACCCGGCATCACCGGGCCGTATCTCCTTCACGTCGGCGACGTGCACGAGCGCAGGAACCTGACCGTCGTCGTGGATGCACTGCTGGCGGCGCGCCGGCACTTCGGCGCCGTCGCCGCACTGTCGCTCGTCCTGGCCGGCGTCGATCGCGGCGTTGGCGACGCGCTGCGCGCCATGGCCGCCGAGGCGGACGCCCCGGACGCGGTCGCGCTGCTCGGCCACGTGAGCGAGGAACGGCTGCAGACGCTCTATCGGGGCGCGGCGGCGCTCGTCTACCCTTCGTTGTACGAGGGTTTCGGCCTGCCCGTTCTCGAAGCGATGGCCAGCGGCACGCCGGTCATCGCATCGCGCGCGGCCTCGATGCCCGAGGTCCTGGGCGACGCCGGGATCCTGCTCGATCCGCTCGACGTCAACGAGTGGGCCGGGGCGATCGTCAAGGTCGTGAACGACGAGCACATGCGCGAGCGGATGCGGCACGCCGGCCGCGCCAGGGCGTCGACGTTCACGTGGGAGCGCACCGCGCGCGCCACCCTGGCCGTGTACCATCGCGTGGTCCGAAAATGAGGCCGGAGATTTCCCTCGTCATCGTCAATTGGAACGGCAGGCGATTTCTCGACGCGTGCCTGGGCGCCGCGGCCGCGCAGCAGGACGTCGACTTCGAGACCATTCTGGTGGACAACGGCTCGGACGACGGCAGCGCCGACTTCGTGCGCGCACGGTTTCCCGCGGTGCGGGTCGTGGCGCTGGCGGAGAACCTCGGCTTCGCCGGCGGCAACAACGCCGGCGCCGGCGCGGCGCGCGGCCGCTGCGTGGCGTTCCTGAACAACGACACCGTGCCCGACCCGCGGTGGCTGCGCGCCCTTCGCAACGGGCTCGACGAACAGGCCGGCTTCGCCCTCGCCACCTCCCGAATCGTGTACATGCACGACCCGACCGTGATCGACAGCGCGGGCGACGGGGTGTTCCGGTGGGGTGGCGCCTTCAAGCGGCACCACGGCGCCGACGTCAGCGGTGCGCAACGCTCGGAGGAGGTATTCGGCGTCTGCGGCGCGGCGTGCATGATGCCGCGCGCCGTGTTCGACGAGCTCGGCGGCTTCGACGCGGACTTCTTCGCCTCGCATGAAGACGTGGACCTGTCCTACCGGGCGCGGCTCCGTGGTTACCGGTGCCGGTATGTCGCGGATGCGGTCGTGCGGCACCATGGCAGCGCGACCCTGGGGAAGGCGAGCGAGCTCGCGGTATTTCACGGGCAACGGAACCTCGAATGGGTGTACTTCAAGAATGCGCCGGCGTCGGTGCTGGCGCGCACCCTGCCCGGGCACGTCATCTACAACGCGGCGGCGGCGGTGCACTTCGCGCGGCGCGGCCTGTTTGTGACGTTCCTCGGTGCGAAGATCGCGGCCCTCGCGGCTGCGCCGCAGATCGCGCGCAAGCGCGCCGTGGTCCAGAGGACGCGGCGTGTGCGCGCCCGCGCGATATGGGAACGGCTCGAGCGCAAGTGGCTGGCGACGAAGCTGCGGGAAAAGCGGTTCGATGTCGGCCTCGCCGGAGGATCGCGCTGACGTGCCGGAGGTCGCGGCTATCCTCGTCAACTACAACGCCGGCCAGGAGTTGCGGCGCGCGCTCCAGTCGATTGCAGACGAAGTGGCGGGCCGCCGCTGGGAAGCCGTCGTGGTGGACAATGCGTCCTCCGACGGGAGCGGCGCCATCGCGGAGGAGTTTGCGCCGGACGTGCGCCTCCTGCGGAACGTCCACAATGCCGGGTTCGCTCGCGGCGTCAACCAGGGGATCGCCGCGACGACCGCGCCGACGGTCCTCGTCATGAACCCCGACTGCCGGCTCGTCGCCGGCGCGCTGGCGGCGCTGCAGGACGAGCTCCGGATGCATCCGGAGTGCGCGATCGCCGGGCCGCGCATCCTCGATCCCGACGGTTCGCTGCAGGGGAGCGCGCGCGGCGACCCGGACATGTTCACCGGCCTCTTCGGTCGCAGCACGCTGTTGCGCCGGGTGATGCCGGAACTGCCGGTGTCGCGGCGCAACGTCGTCAGCAGCGAGGCGATCAGGAACGGCAAGGTCAGCGTGTCCGTGGACTGGCTGTCCGGCGCGTGCATGCTCGTGCGCCGCGCCGCGTTCGAGAAGGCGAACGGGTTCGACGAGCGCTACTTCCTGTATTGGGAGGACGCCGATCTCTGCCGGCGGCTTCGCGGGCTTGGATACCACGTGCGCTACGTGCCCGGGGCGACTGCGATCCATCGAGTGGGTCACTCGAGCAAGCGCGTCCGGCAATCAGCGACCCGTGCTTTCCACGAGAGCGCCTACCTGTATTACTCGACCCACGTGGCGCGCGGCGCCCTTCACCCGAAGCGCCTGCTCGCGCGTGCGCTGCTCTCGGCACGCTGCTGGGTGCATCTGCGGTTGAACCAGTAGCCGGCAGTCGGCAGTCGGCAGTGGGCAGTCCTTCCGCCTGAAGGCGGAAGCCACACCGATTGGGTTGTTGTGGCTTCCGGCTTTAGCCGGAAGATCCTGCCGGCTGCCGGCTCTACAGAATCTCCTCCACCAGCACCGCCGCATGCCTGCCGATGGCCAGGCAGGCGGTCAGTCCGGGCGACTCGATGCCTGCGGCCTGGACCAGGCGCGGGTTCTTCCCGTCTCTCGCAATGAAGAAATCGGAGAACGACTGTTCAGGAGGGTGGAGCTTGGGCCTGATCCCGCTTCCCCCGAGGCGGAGGTCGTCGATCGTCAGCTCGGGGAGCAGCGTGCGCGCCGGTTCGAGAAAGTCTGCGACCGTGATGCGGTTGCCCTCGTAGTCGTCCTTCCGATCCTGGAAGCACGCGGTCGGGCCAAGCGTGACGTTGCCGTAGGTGGTTTTCGACAGGTGGACACCGAGCCCGTGCGTGTGCGGCAGGGGGTAGACCAGCGCGTTGACGAGCGGCCGCTTCGACGGGACGAGCTCGGCGTATTCACCGCGGCAAGGATAGATGCGGAACGCCTCGCCCCCGAGCGTCGCGGACACCTCGTCGGCGTAGAGTCCCGCGGCGTTGACGACCGTGCGGGCGACGATCGTTTCGGCGGGCGTGCGCAGCTCGATGCCCCGGTCGCACGGGGCCGCATCCACCAGCGGCGTCCCCGTGAGCACGAACGCGTCGCGTTCGGCGCACAGGCGGGCGAGCGTCCTGACCAGCGACTCCGCTTCCAGAATCCCGCTGTTGGGCGAGAACAGCGCGGCCCGGGCGCGCAGGTGGGGCTCGCGGGCGCGAATGAACGCCTGGTCTACCAGCCGCAGCCCCTCGACACCATTGGCCTCCCCTTTCACGCGCAGCGTTTCGAGCGCCTCGATGTCGTGGTCGTCCTCGGCCACGATCAGCTTGCCGCAGCGGCTGTGCGGCACGCCGTGCGCCTCGCAGAACTCGTAGAGGAGCCGGGCGCCGTCGACGCAATGCCTCGCCTTCAGCGTGCCGGCCGGATAGTAGATCCCCGCGTGAATGACCTGGCTGTTGTGCGTACTGGTGCCCATGCCGGGTTTCGGCTCGCGTTCGAGCACGCAGACGCTGTGACCGCGGCCGGCGATGGCCAGCGCCGCCGCCAGGCCGACGACGCCGCCGCCGATGACCGCTGTATCAATCGTTTCCATGCGTTTGTTCGCGAGCTCCCTCTGAACTACGATTTCCGGAGGCCTGTCTGCCGTCCGTCAGTGATGTTGAATCAGTATGCCTCCATTGTGGAGCACCCGGCGTGAGCCGCGTGCTGCTCGCCGGCGCCTCCGGTCAGCTCGGGAGCGCCATCGCGTCCGCCTTTGCCGATCGCCAGGTCGTCGCGCACACGCGCGCGACGCTCGACGTGACCGACGCCGGCGCGGTGCAGCGCGCGGTGGCCGGCGCGGCCCCGTCGGTGGTCATCAACTGCGCGGCCTTCAACGACGTTGACGCGGCGGAGGATCACCCCGCCGACGCCTTCGCGGTCAACGCGCTCGCGGTCCGCAGCCTCGCGCGCGCCGCCGAGGACAGCGGCGCCGCACTGGTGCACTTCGGAACGGACTTCGTGTTCGACGGGGAGGCGAACGAGCCCTACAGCGAAGAGGCGGCGCCGGCGCCGCGCAGCACGTACGCCATGTCGAAGCTCGTGGGCGAGTGGTTCGCGCTCGACTGCCCGCGCGGCTATGTGCTGCGGGTCGAGAGTCTCTTCGGCCTGCCGGCCCGGTGGCAGGGGCGCCGCGGCACGCTCGACACCATCGCCGCCGCGATGGAGCAGGGGCGGCCCGTGAAGGTCTTCACCGACCGCGTCGTGTCACTCAGCTACGTGGTGGACATCGCGTCGGCCACACGGCACCTGGTCGAGACGGGCGCGCTGCCGGGACTCTACCACTGTGTCAATTCGGGTCACGCGACGTGGCACGATGTCGCGGTCGAAACGGCACGGCTCCTCGGCCTCGAACCGCGGCTCGAGCCGATCACGACGAGCGAGCTGCGGCTGAAGGCGCCGCGCCCCCGCTTCTGCGCGCTCGCCAACCGCAAGCTGGCTGCCACGGGCTTCCGCATGGCCTCCTGGCAGGACGCGGTGGCGCGATGGATCGCCACGAGGCGACTTGTGATTCATGATTCATGATTCGTGATTCGTGATTCAACTGAGCCGCAGGCGGAATCACAAATCGCGAATCACGAATCACGAATAAAATGAACGGACTCATGGCAGAGGTGAAAAAGCGTGCAGTCATCACCGGCATCACCGGACAGGACGGTTCCTACCTCGCCGAGCTCCTGCTCGAGAAGGGCTACGAGGTCACCGGCATCGTCCGGCGCGCCAGCGCCCCGAATCTGTGGCGCATCGACCACCTGCTCGAGCGAATCACGCTGCGGCCCGGCGATCTCCTCGATCAGCTCTCGATCCTGCGCATAGTGGAGGATGTGAAACCGGACGAGCTCTACAACCTCGCCGCGATGTCGTTCGTCCCCGCGTCGTGGGATCAGCCGCTGCTGACCGGCGAGTTCAACGCGCAGGGTGTCACGCGCGTGCTCGAGGCCATCCGGCAGGTCAACCGCGGCATCCGGATCTATCAGGCCTCCTCGAGCGAGATGTACGGCCGCGTCCGCGAGGTGCCGCAGACCGAGTTGACGCCGTTCTATCCACGCAGCCCGTATGGCGTGTCGAAGGTCTTCGCCCATTACATCACCGTGAACTACCGCGAGAGCTACGGCCTCTTCGCGTGCTCCGGCATCCTGTTCAACCACGAGTCGCCGCGGCGCGGCCTGGAGTTCGTGACGCGCAAGGTGACCGACGGCGTCGCCCGCATCAAGCTCGGGCTCGCCGACCACCTCGCGCTCGGCAATCTCGATGCGCACCGCGACTGGGGGTTCGCCGGCGACTACGTCCGGGCGATGTGGCTCATGCTGCAGCAGGAGCGGGCCGATGACTACGTGATCGCGACCGGCGTCAGCCGCTCGGTACGCGAGCTGGTGCAGATCGCGTTCGGCTGCGCGCACCTCGACTGGAAGAAGTACGTCCGGATCGATCCTGCGCTGATCCGGCCCGCCGAAGTCGATCATCTGGTGGGCGACGCCTCGAAAGGCCGCCGCCATCTCGGATGGGAGCCATCGGTCGGCTTCGAGCAGCTGATCGCCATGATGGTCGATGCGGACATCGCCCGCCTGTCATCCGCACCAGAGCGGGCCAGCGCGGCACGTTGAAGGAGCCATCGTGAACCTGAAGGAGAAGATTGACGCGCGCAGCGCGCGCATCGGTGTGATCGGCCTCGGATACGTCGGCCTGCCGCTTGCCGTGGAGTTCGCCAAAGAGGGCTTCGACGTCACCGGATTCGACGTGGACGGCTCGAAGGTCGATGAAATCAGCCGCGGCCGCAGCTATATCGGCGACGTGAAGACGGCCGACGTGACGGGCACGGTGAACGCCGGACGGCTGCGCGCCACCACGGACATGTCGCAGCTGCGCGACATGGACGCGATCGACATCTGCGTTCCGACGCCGCTCCGCAAGACGCGCGATCCCGACCTGTCCTACGTGGTGCAGGCCGTCGATGCCGTCAAGGCGCACCTTCGCCGCGGTCAGCTGGTGATCCTCGAATCGACGACCTATCCAGGCACGACCGAGGAGGTCGTTCAGCCGGCGCTCCAGGAGGGCGGGCTGAGGGCCGGCGCTGATTTCCACCTGGCGTTCTCCCCCGAGCGCGTCGATCCGGGCAACGAGGCGTACAGCACGCGATCCATTCCCAAGGTCGTCGGCGGGATCGACGAGGAGAGCACGGCCCTGGCGGCGGCGCTGTACGGCGCGATCATCAACACGGTGGTGCCCGTCAGCTCGACGCAGGTGGCCGAGATGGTGAAGCTGCTCGAGAACACCTTCCGCGCGGTGAACATCGGCCTGGTCAACGAGATCGCGCTGATGTCGCACCGGATGAACATCGACGTGTGGGAAGTGATCGACGCCGCCAAGACCAAGCCGTTCGGCTTCATGCCCTTCTACCCGGGACCCGGCCTCGGCGGGCACTGCATCCCGATCGACCCGTTCTACCTGTCATGGAAGGCACGGCAGAGCGGGTTCGAGTGCCGTTTCATCGAGCTCGCCGGGCACATCAACGGCTCGATGCCGAGCTTCGTGGTCGACCGGATCAGCGAAGCGTTGAACACGGCGAAAAAGGCGATCAACGGATCGCGCATTCACCTGTTCGGCGTCGCCTACAAGAAGGACGTGAGCGACATGCGCGAGTCGCCCGCGCTCGACGTCATGGAGCTGCTGCAGCGCCGGGGCGCGATCCTCAGCTACACGGACCCGCACGTGCCCACGCTCGACCACGGAGGGCTCGGGCTGACGTCGGTGCCCGAGCAGGATGTCTGCGGCATCGACTGCGCGGTCATCACCACCAACCACTCGGTCTTCGACTACGCCGCGATGCCCGGGCGCTTCCCGATGGTCTTCGACACGCGTAACGCGCTGAAGTCCAACGGCGCGACGAACGTCTTCAGGCTCTAGACATCTCCTAAGGCCTGAGTCGTGGCAGATGAAGCAAGTTTCTGATCGTTCGCCTTAGGATCTGTCTTAGGCGCGGGCGCCACGGCGCCCGCGCATCTAGACCGGAGCTCACTTGTGTTGATGTAGAGGCGGACCTTCAGGTCCGCCTGGGCCGGCCTGAAGGCCGGCCTCTACGAATACCAACACAAGTGAGCTCTGGAGTAGAAGCTCGGTGAATCAGATCGAGCATCCTCGTTCGGCCCGGAAG
>DATDHP010000097.1:0-2736 GCA_036521515.1 Vicinamibacterales bacterium | reverse complement strand
TCCACCTCTCCAAAGGCGCGCAATCCCACGACGGCGTACTCGGCGATTGCCTGTTTCTGCTCGGCCGTCCGGATCTCGACCTGCGTCTTGAGCGCGCCGCCCTCGTACAGCGGCGCGAGCAGCCTGACGCCGAGGTTCCATACAGGATTGTCATGATCCTTCAGCTCGAACAGATCGCTCGAGATCACGCTGAGACCGGACGTCAGAGAGATGGATGGCAGACGGGCCGCCTTGGCTTCCTGAATCCGGTTGAACGCGGCCGCCACGCGCCGCTCCGCGGCGATCACGTCCGGTCGCCGCTCCAGCAGCGTGGACGGCAGGTCCCCCGGGACCTCTCCCGGGAAACCGGGCAGCTGCGGCGCGGTCACCACGTCGCCCGACGGGTACCGGCCAAGCAGGATCTCGAGCGCGCGAATCGCCTGTTCACGCCCGAACTCGAGCTGGCGCAGGACGTCACGATAGTTCGCGACGCTGACGCGTGCGATGAAGACATCTCCTTCGTCGCCGACCCCGACGAAGGCTCGTCTATCGGCAACCCGCAGGAGCTCCTCGTTCGAACGAATTGACTCGCGTGCCGCCTCGACCTGCAACCCCGCCTCGGTGGCGAGGAACCAGCTCTTGGCCACGAGTGCCGCAATCGACTGCCGCGCGTACTCGAAATCTGCCTGCGCCGCCGCCGCTTGAGCGGCGCTCGCGGCGCGGCCGTAGCGCACCCGGCCCCAGAGGTCGAGCTCCCAGTTCGCGGAGAGGACGCCGCCCTGTAAGCCCGAGCCGTCGCCGGACAGCTTGCCACCGCCGCGCGCGAGCAGATCGACCGACGGGTACAACTTCGCCCCCGCAAGCTTGGCGTGGAGCCGCGCCTGCTCGACACGCGTGACTGCCACTTGAAGATCGAGGTTGTGGGCGATGGCTTCGGTCACCGCCGCGGTCAACCCGGCGTCGTCGAAGCTCGCGAGCCAGCCATCGACCACGGCGCCGGCGCCGGCGCCAGCGGCCGTCCACTGCGCGGCCGTCTGCACCGTGGACAACGCCTGCTCTTTGATGGCCGCTGCATCAGGCGGACTCTTCAGCGCGCAACCCGCCATCGTCGCCGCGGCGAGTCCGGTGACGAACGGGGCCGCGATGGCCCGAAAGCGCCGCCCGGCACGTGAACGAGGTCGAGGAGCCATGTGCCGTCCTTCAGTGGAGACTGATGTGGTGCTTGATGATGATGTAGTCCAGATAGGACGCCGTCCTCAGCAGCACCTTTCGGATGAGGTGAATGAGCGTGAGGTGTTCCGTGTAGATCGCGGCGGCGCCACGGGCGCCCGCCGCCAGGAAGAGCGCCTGGTCCTGCTCGGCGACAACGAGCTTTACCGGGAACCGGCCCGGAGGTGCGACGAACGTTGTCTTTGGGAGATCGCCGGACGCATCCATCTGCCCCTGACCCTGCGCCCAGATCACCGAGTCCACATGCGCCTTGACGATGCGGCCGGGGTAAGTGTCGAGCGTGATCTCCGCTTCGTTCCCCGGCTGGATCTGGTGCAGCTCGTTCTGGTTGAAGAGTGCAAAGATCTGGTACTCCGTGTCGACGAAGGTCATCACTTCGAAAAAACCAACCGCGCCCACAAAATAGCCCGGCCGAAGCATCACGTTCACCATCGTGCCGTTGCCTGGCGCGATCACGGTTGTCTGGTCCAAATCCCATTGGGCCTGCGCAAGTTTGGCGCTCGTGGTGTCGGCCTGCGCCTGCGCGACCTTCACCTGCGCCTGAGCCGTCGAGATCTGCGCCTTGACTCCGGCTACGGTGGCGAGCTCGCCGTTGACGCGGCCGGACAACTTTTCCCTGACCTCCTGCTCGGACGCGCGGGCCGCGGCGATCTGCGCGGTGAGCTCCTTGACGTTTGTCTGCGCCTGCTCCAGATCGAAGCGATTCCCGGCGCCGGCGTCTGCAAGCTCCGTGTTCTGGGCCACACGTTTCGTCGCCAGTTCGAGCGAGGCCTGTAGTACGCCAATCTGTCCTGTCGCCTGATGGAGTTGTTCAGTCAACTGACGCTCACTGGACACGGCGTCGGGCAGGCGTGCCTCTGCCTCGCCGAGCTTGGCCAGCTCCGCCGTGACCATCGCCTGGTTCGCCAGCAGATCGGCCTCGAGCGAACGTATCGTGATTTCGTACGGCTCCGGGTCGATCCGGAACAGCACGTCACCTGTCTTGACTGGCCGATTGTTCTCGACCGGCACGTCGATCACGCGTCCCCGGACTCCGGACACGATGGGCACGACGTACTTGACGACCCTGACGTCAGTCGTCGTCGGCGCGTAGATGTTCAGCAGCAGGATCGTCGTTGCCAGGGCCACCACCGGAGTGATGGCGACGCCGACCTTCCAGGGGGTGGTCCAGGGCAGCAGCTTCAGCTTGATGAAGATCAGCCAGACAAAGAACGCGTAGATGCCGAGCAGAATGACTTCCATCAGGCCACCTCGCTCCGGGTGCCGTTCGCGGCCAGCTGCGACTCGAGCAGTGCCAGGTCGGTGCGAATGGCGTCGATCTCACTCGCTGACACACCGTGCCCTTCGAGCGCCGCCACGCGCCGCCGTAGATCGGCGGTGACGTCCGCCGGCTCCGGCAGGCCGTGCTCCTTGAAGTAGTCGGGATGCTTGTCGGTTCCGTAGGCCAGCTTGTAGCCGACGGGCTTGGTGTACGCCCACAGCCAGGCGATCGGCCAGAGCAGCCCTCCGAACACCAGCGACAGCAGG
>DATDHP010000096.1:0-18826 GCA_036521515.1 Vicinamibacterales bacterium | reverse complement strand
GGTGTACGAAAAGCAGCTGGACGGGGAGATCACGACGCTCGAGGAAGGCGTTCGCGAGCTGGAACGCCTCCTCGAGATCTAGTCGTTCGTCAAGTATCCTGCGTAGTCTTCCGCCGACACGTTCCCTCCCGACACGATGGCGACCGTGCCGGGCTGCGGAGTGCCCATCTGCAGAATCGCGGCGGTGGTCACCGCGCCGCTAGGCTCCGCGACAACCCGCGCTTCGCGGAACAACCACGCGATCGCCGGCGCGATCGACTCCTCCGGCACGGTCACCACCTCGTCAACGAAGGCCTGGACGTGCGCAAACGTCACGTCTCCGGGCCGCAGCGTCAAGAGCCCGTCGGCGATGCTGGCCGCCATCTCCAGCGTGACCGGGCGGCCGGCGGCGCGCGACGCGGTCATCTTCGCCGCCCCGGCCGGCTCGACGCCAACCACGCGCACGTCCGGTCGCCGCTGCTTGATCGCTGCAGACACGCCGGCGATGAGGCCTCCTCCACCCATCGGCACGTACACCGCCGACACGTCGGGCTTCTGCTCGAGGATCTCGAGGCCCGCCGTGCCCGCTCCCGCCACGATCCACGGATGGTCGAACGGCGGGACCATCGTCAGGCCGCGCGCCGCCGCCTCCGATTCGGCACGCAGCTTCCGGTCGGCCGACGTCGTCCCCGCAAAGATCACGTCGGCTCCGTACTTGCGGGCGCCCTCGACCTTCACGCGCGCGGCAGTCTCCGGCATCACGACGACCGTTGGAATGCCGAGCATCTGCGCGGCCATGGCAACCGCCTGGCCATGATTCCCCGACGAGTAGGTGATGACGCCGCTCCGCGCCGCGTCGCCAAGACGGACCAGCATGTTGGTGGCGCCCCGAATCTTGAAGGCGCCCATGGGCTGGAGGTTCTCGCACTTGAGGGAGAAGGATCCGATCTTCCGGCTAAAGCCGGAAGCCACAGGAGACGATGAGCCGGAAGCCACAGGAGGCGATGAGCCGGAAGCCACTGGAGAGAGTGGGCCGGCCGCCACTTCGATGAGCGGCGTGCGAAATGCGATGCCGCGGATCCGCTCGGCGGCGGCTTCGATCTCGTCGATCGTGACGAGCGTCCCGGTCACCGCGTCGACGGCGCACGCGGCCGCGCGAACTGCTGGTCCTCGTGATACGCGGGCATGGCCGGCCGGGTCGCCGCCTGCCACCCGAGCTCCGCCAGCAACTGCATGTCCTCGACCGCGCCGGCGTAATCCCAGTCCGTCCTGAACTCGTCGGTCGGCTGGTGATAGTCCTTTTCGTTGTACTGGTCGCGCATCTTCTTGGCGTAGCCGGGATCCCTGCCGATGTAGGCGACCGGCTCGCTGATCGAGACGGCGGGGATGCCGATCTTCGCCAGCGGGAAGTGATCCGAGCGGAAGAAGTACCCGCGGCCCGGCTCGGGATCTGGCCCCACGACGCGCTGCTGCCGGCCCGCGAGCGTCTCCGCCAACTCCCCCAGCGTCGAGCGCTCGGCGCCAAGCAGCACGATGTCGCGCGAGCGGCCATACAGATTGATGCCGTCGATGTTGATGTTCGCGGCCCACGCCGCCGCCGGCAGCACAGGGTGCTGGGCGAAGTACTCGGCACCGAGGAGGCCTGATTCCTCGGCCGTCGTGAACAGGACGTAAATCGATCGCCGCGGGCGCATGCCGGCGCGCGCCAGCGCCTGCGCCACTTCGAGGGTGCCGGCGAGCCCCGACGCGTTGTCGAGCGCGCCGTTGTAAATCTGATCGGCGCCCGCGGGCTCGCCCGGTCGAGGCGCGCGCATCCCCATGTGATCGTAGTGCGACGTGTAGATGACCCCTTCGTCCGGCTGCGTCCCCTTCAGCACGCCAATCACGTTCGGGGACACCTTCTGCACCACCTTCTGGTCAATTACCCCCGAAGCCTGGATCCCGAACGGGACCGGCTGTGCGCCGCGCGTCAGCGCCGCCTTCCGGAGCGCGTCGAGATCCCGGCCGGCACGCTGCGCGATCGTGCGCGCCGCGTCTTCGGTCACCCATGCTTTGAGGCGCAGCGTGGGCACACCCGTCGCGGCCGGCAGCGAGTACTGCGTGCCGCTCCACGACGACTGCACGACCTGCCATGGGTACGTGGCTGAAGCGTCCGTGTGGATGAGCAGCGCGCCCGCCGCGCCCTGCCGCGCCGCTTCCTCATACTTGTAGGTCCAGCGACCGTAATAGGTGAGCGCGTCGCCGCCAAAGAGCTGCGGCTCCGCAGGCGGGGCTGGCGGATCGTTGACCATGATGAGGGCAACTTTTCCTGTCATGTCGACGCCGGCGTAATCGTTCCAGTTGAGCTCCGGCGCGACGATCCCGTGGCCCACGAAGACCACCTCGCCCGAGGTCCTTACCTGCGCATCCTGCAGCCCGCTGAACGCCACGACGTCCTGCAGGTACTTGAACGGCGCGCCCGGCCCCGCGGTCAGCAAGAACGACGGATCGACGATCGACTCGACGACCGGCACGTTCTGGAAGAAGGTGCCGTCGGCGCCCGCCGGCTCGTATCCCAGCTGCCGGAGCTGGGTCGCCAGGTACTGCGCGGCGAGCTGGCCGCCGCGTGTGGAGGGCGCGCGCCCTTCGAGCAAATCGCCGGAGAGAAACTGCAGGTGGGCGGCGATGTGCTCGCCGCGAATCTCGTCGAGCGCCGGCCCGGAGGCGGTCGCACGGCGCGGCGCGCCCGGACGGTCCTGCGCAAACATCGCAGCAACGAGGACAAGGGCGGCCACGATCGCAATGGAAGCACGGGTGCGCACCATGCGACCCAGTATAGTTTTCTCCATGGCCCGGTACACATTGGTCTATGGGTTGCGGCTGCTCCGCGAGGGCACCCTCGAAGGCGTGGACGACGCGCCGTTGCACCTGAAGGACGGCGAGACGGCCGGCCTCACCCTTCACACCATCGACGGCACGATCCCCCAGCTCCGGCGCGCCCTCGACCGGAGCCTCGACGCCTTCTTCGACTTCCTGCCGGGCGCCGCGGAGGAAGACCGCCGGGATTTCGACGATTCGTAGAGGTGGCGCAAGGGACGGAAGAATCCTGTTTGCAACCTGTTTCGGGGTGGCAGAATCGACGGTTAAGATTGCGCCTGTGGATGAGCGCACCGATAACCCGGCGCCTGAACCGGCGCGGCCCGAGGAACCAGCCCCGGCCAAGGAGCGGTCCCAGTCTGCCCACGTCCTGCCATATCGCGACCTGAACGACCGCCTGGTGATGGATCTGATCGACGCGGTCAAGGGCATCCTCAGGAAAGAAACGTCGGAAAGGCTGCGGGACGTCTACCTCATCGGCGACATCGAAAAGGATGTCGCGCGCGGGGTGATTGAGCGCCTGCGAGAGCTGGCCAACGACAGCCCGAACCCGATCACCCTCTACATCAACAGCGCCGGCGGCAACGTCACCGACGGGCTTGCGATCCATGATGCCATCCGGCAGCTCGTGCACCGCGGGATGGAGGTCACGATCGTGGTGCAGGGGATGGCGTATTCCATGGGATCGGTGGTGTTGCAGAGTGCAAGCGTCGGGCGGCGGCTGGCGCTGCCGCACTCCTGGATCATGATCCACGAGCCGGCGAAATGGGCCGGGTGGCAGTCGACGTCCGCAGCCGCACAGCATCTCGATCGGCTGAAGCAGATGCAGGCGCAGATCTACCAGATCCTCGCGAAGCGATCCGGACGCCCCCTCGCGAAGATCATCCGCGACACCAAGCGCACGGACTTCTATCTCGACGCGAAAAAGGCGCTCGACTACGGGTTGATCGACGGGGTTCTGGACGGGTAGTCATCTGCAATCTTCAATCTGCAATGTGATCCTCGGGCTGGGCCATCGGCTATCGTGTGACGCCCGGGCACTTCCGATGATCAAAGTGCAGATTGAAGATATGTAGATGATCAAGCCGCTTCGCGAGCGCTCCTGAACTCTTCGAAGAGGCGGGACACGTTGCCCGCGACCGAGTGCAGGGTCGGCGCCCAGCCAAGGGCGCGGGCGCGCGGGCTGCGCACCAGCTGGTCGAGCGCGAGCGCGTCCGCATAGGGGCCCATCTTCGCGCGCGCCTCTTCGATCGGCACGTGGCGCACGTCCGGACGCATCTTGGCGTGACGGGCAATCGCCTCGACGATGTCGGCCACGTTTTCGTCTGCCTCGTCGTTGGCGTGGAAGACGCCCGACGCATCGGGGAAGGTGCAGACGCGCACGTACAGGTCCGCCAGGTCGCGGTCGTAGATGCACGGCCAGTGGTTCTTCCCCTCACCGATGACGCGGACCAGTCCGTTCATCGCGTCTTTCAGCAGGTCGCCGATGATTCCCCGGGCGCCGCCGTACACGATGCCCGGACGCACGACGACCGTGCGAACGCCGCGGCCGGCGCCGAGCACCAGTTGCTCGTGCTCCGGCCGCCATGCGACGAGCGCTGTTGGCTTGACGGGCGCATTTTCGTCCGCCGGCGTTCTGGCATCGCCAAGCACCCACACACCCGAGGTGTACACGAGGCTCGCCGGCTGACCGGTCGAGGCGCGACGCTCGGCCGCAGCGATCAGCGCCTCGAGGGCCTGACGATCCACCTTGGGCCCGTTCTTCGAGTATTCATAGGCGGTGTGCACGATCCCGTCGGCGGCAACGGCCGCGGCTGAATAGGAGGCGGGCTTGACCAGCTCGCCAACGATCGGCTCGACGCCACGCCGCGACACACGCTCGGCCTTTTCCGGATCGCGTACGAGCGCGGTCACCTCGTGACCCGCGCGCAGCAGCGCGTCGAGAACTGCCGACCCGATATACCCGGTGGCCCCCGTCAGGAAAATCCGCATGGCAGAGCCGCCTATTGTAGTCGGTCTCCGGTCTTCGGGCTCCGGTTTACGGCTTCGTGACCCCCAGCCAGCGTTCCAGATGAGTTGGTCGAATCACCTAATCTCGAGATCGGATGTCGCGGCGCCCCCGATCGCGCCCGGACCCCGTTGGAGGAAGCACCGCCCTAGATGTTCCAGACGCGCTCCCGATCGAAGAACGTGACGATCCCGTCCTCGCTCACCTTCAGCACCGGCCCGAGGCGGCTGGCCGCCATCGCCGCCGTCGTGCGCGCGCCTTCGATGACGCCGCCGAATTCCATGTCAACCGATTGCGGATGCCGGAGGATTGCGCCGGCTGCGAGCAGCCGGCCGGACTGATCGACGACGGTTGCGCCGTCGAGTGACGCAAGTGCCGCGAACACCGTCGGGTCGAGATCCGTGGCGGTCCGTCCTTCCAGCAGATGCAGGAGATCCCGGCGCGACGGGCTGTCGGTCGGCCGTACATCTGGCGGGACGGGAATGTCGAGCCGGTCCGACGCGGCCACCAGCTGCGCGGCGGCTGAAGGATCCCGGAGCAGGACGAACAGCGCCCCTTCGCGCGCGTCGGCCAGGTCGAGTGCCGTCTGGAACAGCCGGCTCGCGAGCCGACGATCGCCGACCGCCGTCGCCCACACGTCGTACTTGGCCGCAATGTCCAGCAGGTGCCAGGCGCCACCGCGGAAGGCAAAGACCTCCGCCCCGTCGGCGAAGACCTTGATCTCGCGCGAGGGGCTGAGCACCGCGCACACGTGGCCGTGAGGCAGCGTCGCGCGTGCGTGCGCCAGGTAGGGCCCCGCGCACGGCGCAATCGGTTGCGCCGAGTGACAGGCCTGCATTCCCCACCGATCGACATCGATGATGTCGAGGAGGTGGCCGTCGGCGTTGGCGAGGAACACGGTCCGCAGGCCGTCCGCCAACCGGTAGAAGCTCTTGATCGCCGTCAGCTGCTCGGTGAACTTCGGCGCGCCGGGGCGCACGCGGACGTTGGGCCGGCACGGATCCGTCTGCGTGCCGAGGAGCATCACGCCCGTGGAAATCGGCCGGTTCTCGTAGCTCGAGAGCGCAGCCACGCGGAGCAACTCGATGACGAGCGCAATCCGGTCCGCGCGCGCCTCGCGTGTCTCGATCGTGTAGGGCTGGTCGTCGAGGAACGCGCCGAGGTAGCGATCCTCAATTGCCCCACCGAACAGGTCCACACGCTCGGCGACCACGCGCGGATTGAGGATCGCGCGGTAGCGAGCGGCGAGCACCGCCCCGATCGCACGCGCCAGCCGGACTTCGTGAGGCGTGAAGGGCCATCGGCGCGAGACGCGCAGCGTGTAGCGCGTTCCAAACCAGCGGATCGTGAGCGCAGCCGGATCGGACGACGGCTCAATCGACAGGCGGCCATCCGAGGAGACCGATGGCGTCGATTCGGCGTCGAGCGTGGCGCGATCGAAGAACTGGCGCAACGCCGATTGCAGAAGCCTGTCGTAGAGTGCGCCGACGGCAACGATCGGTGGAACCGACGCCATTGAACTTACAATTGTAACGAAGCTCCGCCTCAAGCCGTCGAGTGGCGGATCTTCGTTACTAGATCCGCGGCCGCCAGGGCGGCCGCGGCTAAGCCGTGGTTGCATGGCGCAATTCGGCACGTCTGTACACTTTCGCGCCGTGCAAGCACGGCTAGTTCACGCATGCCGCGGGACACGCTGATCGACTTCTTCCGTCACCTCATCACCATACGCGGCGACTTCCTCGTGTACGACGACGGGTACCGCCGGCGCGCGCATACCTATCACGAGGTCGGCCGCGCGGCGCGCGGGTTCGCCGCGCGCCTCGCTGCGGCCGGGCTGGCGAAGGGCGACACGATCGTGTTCTGGGGCGAGAACCGCCCCGAGTGGATCGCCTGCTACTGGGGCTGCGTCATCTCGGGCGCGATCGTCGTCCCGATTGACTACCGGTCGTCGCCCGAATTCATGGGGCGCGTGCGCCGGCTCGTCGACGCGCGGCTGGTACTGCTGGGAGACGACGTGCGGGGCGAAGACACCGGGTGTGATTTCCGGTCTGATGCTGACGGAATTCACACCAGGTGTCTTTTCTTCCGGGACCTCGATTGGGATGCGGACGGCCCGATGCCCGCCGTGGACGTCTCACGCGACGACATCGTCCAGGTCATCTTCACCTCCGGCGCCACGGCTGAGCCGAAAGGGGTCGTCATCCGGCACCGGAACATCCTGGCGAACATCGTTCCGGTCGAGCGGGAGATCGACCGGTACCGGATGTACGGCAAGCCGTTTCATCCGCTGCGCTTCGTCAACCTCCTTCCCCTCAGCCACCTGTTCGGCCAGTCGATGGCGACGAACGTGCCGCCGATGGTGCGCGGCGTCGTGATCTTCACGCGCAGCTTCAACCCGCATGATGTCGTCCGTTTGATCAAGTCCCGCCGCGTGTCGGTGCTCGTGTGCGTCCCGAAGATCCTCGACCTGCTCCGGGAGCACGTGGTGCGCGCCTTCCCGGAAGCTGCGGAGCCGCCGCCGCCGGGCATCTCGATCCCGGGTCGCTGGTGGCGATACCGGCGCGTGCATGGCGCCTTCGGCGTGAAATTCTGGGCGTTCATCGTGGGCGCCGCCCCGTTGCCGCCGGATCTCGAGGAGTTCTGGCGCCGCATGGGGTTCGCGGTGGTGCAGGGGTACGGGCTGACCGAGACGGCGCCCATCGTCACGCTCAACCACCCGTTCAGGACGAGCAAGGGATCCGTCGGTACCCCAATCGCCGGCGTCGAACTGCGGATCGCCGAGGACGGCGAGATTCTCGTGCGCGGCGAAAACGTGACGAGCGGCTACTACGCTGTCGACTCCAGACTCCCGACTCCCAACCCCCAACCGGACAATCCCATCGACGCCGACGGGTGGCTGCATACCGGCGACATCGGCGAACGCGACGAGCAGGGGCGCATCTTCATCAAGGGCCGGAAGAAGGAAATGATCGTGACGCCCGAGGGGCTCAACGTCTTCCCGGAGGACGTCGAGCGTGTGCTCGACGGGCTCCCGGGTGTGCGCGAATCGGCCGTCGTGGGCGTCGCACAGGGCGCAGAGGAACGAGTGCACGCGGTGCTCGTCGTGGATCCCGGCGCCGACGTGCACGCGGTGGTCCGGGACGCGAACACCCGGCTGCAAGATCACCAGCGGATCCGGGCCGCGTCGGCGTGGCCCGGGGAGTCGCTGCCGCGGACGGAAGGCACACGAAAACTGAAGCGGAGCGCCATCCGCGAGTGGGTCACGTCAGGGGAACAGCCGCTGCCGCAGACGGCCGACGACAGCGTGGAGTCGTTGATCGGCCGCTTCAGTCGAGGACGCGAGATCAGCGGCGCCACGACGCTCGAGGAGCTGGGTCTCAGCTCCCTGGAACGCGTGGAGCTGATGGTCGCGCTCGAGGATCGCTTCCAGACGCGCATCGACGAGGCGCGTTTCAGCGAAGCCGCGAGCATCGCCGACCTCAGGCACCTCGTGGAGCACGCGCCCGCGGCCGATGTGGAAGAGCCGGTCGACTTCCCCTCGTGGAACCGCTCATGGCCGGTGCGCAGCGTCCGGCGACTCTCGCTCGCCACGTGGATCCTGCCGCTCGCGCGCGTGTTCGCACGCGTCCGGGTGGAAGGCCTCGAGCACCTGAGTGGGCTGGAGGGTCCGGTGGTGTTCGCGTCGAATCACCTGAGCCACATGGATGTGCCGGTGATCCTCTCGGCGCTCCCCGGGCGGTGGCGCGCCAGGGTTGCGCCGGCGATCCTGAAGGAGTTCTTCAAGGCCCACTTCTTCCCTGCCGATTACACCTGGAGGCAGTGGTTCACCAACTCGCTCAACTACTACCTGGCCGCGCTCTACTTCAACGGCTTCCCGCTGCCGCAGCGCGAAGCGGGCGCGCTGCAAACGCTGAAGTACATCGGCGAGCTCGCCGGCGACGGGTGGTCGGTACTGATCTTCCCCGAGGGGGTCCGTTCGACGACGGGCGACGTCCGGGAGTTCCGCGGCGGCATCGGCATGATCGCGTCGCGGCTGGAGCTGCCGGTGATCCCGGTGCGGATCGACGGCGTCGATCGCGTGCTGCCGACCGGGTCCCAGGTGATTCGACCGGCGCGGGTGCGGGTTGCGTTTGGCGCACCGATGCGCCTGCGCGGCGACGACTATGCGGCGTTGGCGCGAGAGGTGGAAGACAAAGTTCGTGCCCTCTAAATCGTTGGCCTTTTGGCGGTTGCAGCGGTCATCGCAACTAACTCACCTCCATGGACTTGCGCGGAAGCGCGTGACGTGGCACACTCATTGCTAGCTTTGGATGAAAGGATGAGCTGATTGAGCAAAGACGATCTCATAGATATGCAGGGAACGGTCGTCGCGGTGCACTCCGGCGGGCTCTATCGCGTCCAGTGCGACGCGGGCCATGAGGTGCTCGCGCAGTTGAGCGGCCGGATGCGCCGCTTTCGCATCAAGGTGGTTCCCGGAGATCGCGTGACGGTCGGTGTCTCTCCGTATGACCCGGTGCGCGGCATCATCACGTTCCGCGCTCGTTAGGGTTGATGAGCACAGTTTCTCGGGCCGACCAACGGGACGCCCGCGTTGTATTCGGTACCTAATCAGCAAAAGTCAAAGTTGAGTCCTTACGCCACCCATCAATCAGAGAAACGCCGAAGCCGCCGGGGGCCGTCGCGCCGCGGCGGGCCGCGCCGAATTGCGCCACGAAAACCGGAACCCGCGACGCTCGCGTACGAGCCGTCCGCGTTCGACCCGAACCCGATAGAGTTCGAGAGCCTGGGGCTCGACAAGCGCCTGCTGAGCGGCATCCGCGATCTCGGCTGGACTGAAACGCGAGCCGTGCAAAGCGGCGTCATCCCGCTCGCCCTCGCGGCCAGCGACGTGATCGCCTGCGCCGAGACCGGCACCGGCAAGACGGCCGCCTTCCTCGTCCCGATCCTGCAGCGTTTTCTGACCGAGGCCCCGCCCGACCGCCCCGCCGGCACTCGCGCCTTGATTCTCGCGCCGACGCGCGAGCTCGCGGTCCAGATCGAGGACCAGGTGCAGGGCCTGACGTACCACACGAAGATCTCGAGCGTCGCGGTCTTCGGCGGCGTCCCCATGACGGCGCAGGAGCAGGCCCTCAAGGCCGGCGTGGACATCATCGTCGCCACGCCGGGCCGCCTGATGGATCACATGCGGCACGACTCGGTGAGCTTCACCGGCCTCGAGGTCCTCGTGCTGGACGAGGCGGATCGCATGCTGGACATGGGCTTCTGGCCCGACATCCAACGCATCCTTGCGGCGCTGCCGAAGGAGCGTCAGACGCTGTTGTTCTCGGCCACGATGCCGGCCGAGGTGCTGAAGCTGACGCAGGAGTTCCTGCGCGACCCGAAGTACGTCCAGGTTGGACGGAGGGGAGGTCCGGCGCGGACGATCTCGCACGCGATTCGGTCGGTGCCGGCGAGCGAGAAGACCCAATGGCTCGCGAACTGGATCCGCCAGGAGGCCACGGGGCCGGTCCTGGTGTTCTGCCGCACGAAGGTGGGCGCGGAACGGCTGGCGACACGCCTGAGCGGCCTGGGCATTCGGACTGCGTCGCTGCACGCCGACCGGACGCAGCAGCAGCGCATGTCGGCCGTCGAGGGGTTCAGGACGGGCGCCTACCCGGTGCTCGTCGCCACCGACGTGGCGGCACGCGGCCTCGACATCGACGGCATCGCGCACGTCGTGAACTTCGAAGTGCCTGATACACCCGAAGCCTATGTTCATCGCGTGGGCCGCACTGGCCGCGCCGAATCAACGGGGAGCGCGCTGACGCTGGTCGCTCCCGAGGAACTGCGCGCCCTCCGCGCGCTGGAGAAAGCCGTTGGCGTACAACTTCAATAACAACTCGGTGGCTGCCAGCCCGTCGGATACCAGCACGACGGTCGAGACTCCCGCGGCCGCGGCGGCGCCGGTGGCGCCGCCCGACGCGCCTGCCACGTCCGACGTGCCGCAGTCGGCGGCGTGGGTGCGCTTCCGATCGTGCCGCTGGCAGCAGCCGAAGGACGAGGCCAATCCCGCCGAGTTCTGCACGCACCGGGAAGTGAAGCCGTACGCGGGCACGACCGGCTTCGATCCGGACGCGTGGTGCCCCGAGTGCCAGTACTACAAGCTGCGGCGGGCGCCGAAGAAGCGAACGCCGAGCGACGACTATTCGTACTAAGGGGGGCTATCTCCGTCGCTGTCTCTCGATGGTTCGCGCTGGTGACGGTGAGCGTCACGGTGACGAGCGCCCAGCATCGCCTGCTTCAGCCGCAACGCGCTTCAGCATGGTTGGCGCCCCTGCCGGCCTGTAATACGATGGGTAATACGGAGACGCGACATGGCGACGCGCACGGTGAGGCTCGACGAGGAAGCAGAGAAGGCGTTGCAGGAAGTCCGCGAAACGACGGGCCTCCCTATCTCCGAAGCGTTGAAGCTGGGCCTGCATGCGCTGCAGGAACGGGTGCGCGCCGAGGCACGGCGTAAGCCGTTCGACGTCTACACTGAATTGGACCTCGGGCCTGGCGGCTACGCGATCGCACCCTCGACCGGGAGCCGGCGCGGCGTACGGCTCGCGCTCCGCCGGAAGCACGGCCGGTGATTCTCGTCGACACCGGGCCCCTCATCGCGCTGTTCGATCCCCGGGACCACGAGCACGGACGCTGCGTCGAAACGCTCGCAGCGATCACCGAACCGCTTTCCACGACCGTTCCCTACTGACCGAAACGTTTCACATCCTCGGGCCCGGGAGCACCGGATCCGATCGTGTGCGCGATTTCGTGACGAAGGGCGGAGTCTCGTTGTGGTTCTTCGATCGCGCGACGCTCGTGCGCGCTTTCGAGCTGATGGAGCGGCACTCCGACCATCCGATGGATCTTGCCGATGCTTCACTCGTCGTGGCGGCCGAGTCACTTCGTACGCGTAAAGTGTTCACGCTGGACCGCGCAGACTTCGAGACGTACCGTGTCAAACGGGGACACCGGCACTACGACCTCGAACTGTTGCCGTGACTGGTTCAGAAGGCGGTGAGCGGATCCGCTGTCGAGGAAGCCGTCCTCGGGTCACACGCAGGGATCAGCTTCCTCCATGTCCGAACTCGAGGGCCTGTGTCAGCTAACGATCGCGGTCGACGTTTCCGAACAGCCGCTCCAGCGTGTCTGCGCGATCGGGTGCCGCCTTCTGGACCGCAGCCCTCAGGAAATCCCGGTCCGCTCCCGAGCCGACGATCGCTTCGACGTCAGCCAGATCCTGGGTGCGGCCGGCCAGCAGCTTCATGACCACGACAGTGTCGACGGGCGCAATCGGGACACCATCACTCACCATCGCGCGGTCGAGACCATCCTCCACGACGCGGAGGGCTTCCGTGAGCGGGACCTGATCCACGTCGATCCCGTCGAACTCGACGACGGGCACTCGCAGCGTGACGAATCCGCCGGCGTGCCGCTGGAACGCCTCGTCGCCCACCAGAAAGTCGATGGCTTCAGTCGTGCGGGGACGGTTCCGATAGGCATTGGCCGCGAGGGCCCCCACCAGCGCATGACGAATCCCTGCCTCTGACAGCATCTTCGAGATCTCGCGCACCGCCCGTTCATAGGTGGGGACCGGCCGCAACGCCCGCTTCAGATCGGGCTCGCGGCCCGGGTTCATGAGACGGCTCCTCTGGATCGTGATCTGCGCTCTCACGCACGGCCAGCGTAGCACGGACCATCCAGAGCTACTCCATGCCTTCTGTCTATCTATCTTTTCGTCGGCAGCCGCGTCTCGAGGTAGGTGATCGAGCCCTCGATGCTGCTGAACCAGTGATGCGTACCTGCGGGGATGATGATGAAGTCCCCCTTCGACACGCGCCGGGACTCGCCGCCCTTGATGCCGGCGGTGCGGTCCTGTGGGTTGGCGAACGTCCCGCCCGTCACGAACGTTCCGGCGCCGTCGACAATCTCGTAGATCTCGGTGACGTCCTGTTTGTCGGTCTCGGCGCTGTGCACGCTCGCGTTGTTGGGGCCCGGCAGCCGCCGCCGCAGGACCATGCCTGGCACGATCGTCACCGCCTGACCGCCGACGATGCCGGCCGGGCTGATGCTCTTGTCGAGCTCCGCCGCGATCTGGGCGGCACTCTTGTAGGTCGCGGCCGAGCGGACAGCAGGTGTCTGCCCCACGAGAGACAGACCTGCCGTCAGCACACCAAGAAGCCCGATCACGAGCGTCGGCATGGCTGTGGCCCCTCACCCGACGTGCGGGCGAATCTTCCGCCTGAAGGCGGAAGCCACGATGACGCTGTGGCTTCCGGCTTCAACGATGCTGTGGCTTCCGGCTTCAGCCGGAAGGAACGTCAGTTGGTCGAGGTCGATACGGCGACCGCCGGACGCGCGATCAACTGGTCGCGGTTGCCGCCTGCCCTCGGCCGGAACTTCTGCGGCCGGCCGACGTGCACATCGGCCGTATACAGGTTCCCCTCGCTGTCGACGTGGAACTGGTGGACGCCCCAGAAGCCGCCCGGGAAGGCGCCGAACGTGCCCCACGAGGCGAGCAGCTTTCCGTTCAGATCGTACTTCGTGAACTTCTGGGTCTGACCTGACGCCGACCACAGGTGCTGGTCGGCCGTCATCAGCAACGAATACGGCAGCGGCACGTTGGTCCAGGCATCGAGGAACTTGCCGTTCTGGTCGAAGATCTGGATGCGGTGGTTGGCGCGGTCGCTGACGTAGAGCCGCCCCTGCTTGTCGGAGACGATGGCATGCACCGTGTTCATGTAGTTCGGACGCGTCTCTTTGCCCGGCTCGCCGCGCATGCCCCACGACGTGATGTACTTCCCGGTACGGTCGAACTTGACTACGCGCGAATTCACGTAGCCATCGCTGATGAAGAACGTGCCGTCGGGCAGGAACGCGATGTCGGTCGGCCGGCCGAAGTGCTTCTCGTCGTTGCCCGCGACCCTGAACTCGCCGAGCGTCATCACCAGCTTCTTCCCGTCGCGCGTGAACTTGTAAATCGACTGTGCGCCGTCGTCGATGAGCCAGATGTGCCGCTCGGGATCGTACGGGCTCACCAGGACGCGGTGCGGGCGCACGAACAGCTTGTTGTGCTGCTCCCACGACTCGACGAGCCGGCCGTTGCGATCGACGATGTTGACGATGTGGTCCCAGCGCGGGTGGCGCGCCGGATCCTTCTGCGCGAGGTCGTAGCCCGAGGCGTTGCGCTCCGGAACAACAGCTCCGGGCTCCTTCAGCTCCGGGAGACAGCCACGCGCGAACACGATGACACGATCTGGACTCTCCGCCCAGATGCCTCCCGTCGATCCGATGACGTTGCCCGCGCCGCACCAGTTCTGCGGCCATCCCTGCACCAGGTCGTACGGACCGGTCACGTCGCCGCCGCCCTTCTGCGGAGCCTGCGCGAAGCCGCCCATGGCGACCGTGACCATAATTGCCGCTACTGCGGCAGCGGTTGCTCTCATGACGACGCCCCCTTTCATCGGGTACGAGGTGCCGATGTAACGCACTTTAATATCACACAAGCCGTTGGCCGTGACGTTTATCACGAATGTTCCATGATGATCTTCATCCGCTGGCCGCTGTCGGCGCCGAGCATGCCGATCGCGGCCTTCAACTCCCCGAGCGGCATCACGTCGCTGACGAGCGGCTCGAGCCGCACCTGCCCGCGCTGCACCAGGCCGATCGCGCCCGGGTAGTCCTCGCCCTTCGCGACGCGCGAGTTGATGAGCGCAAGCTCCTTGTAATACAGGTCGTAGAACGGGAGCGCGCCTTCCCTGGCCGTGATGATGCCGAACATCAACAGCCGGCCGCCCGGCCGGGCCATATGGATGGCGGCCGACAACGACGCCACGACGCCCGTGGTCTCGATGACGACGTCGGCGCCACGCCCCTCGGCGAAGTCGCGGACCTTCTCGACCGCGCCGTCCCCTCCGGGGAAGGTCACGTCCGCGCCGAGCGTTGCGGCAAGCGCGCGTTTGTCGGCGCTGCGCGTCACGCCGATCACGGTGGCGCCCCTCGCCTTGGCGAGCTGTACGTGCAGCTGCCCGGTGACCCCGAGCCCGAGCACGACGACGTACTCGCCCGGGAAGGTGGCGATCTGCCGCTGGGCGTGGAGGCAGGTGGTGAGCACCTGGATCATCGGCGCCGTGCGGCGGTCGATCGCGTCCGGCAGCGGGAAGACCTGGCTCGCGGGGGCACTGAGGAACTCGGCGAAGCCGCCGTTGGCGTCGCGGCCGAGCAGCGAGCCGCGCGGGCACAGGTGCGTCTGGCCGATGCGGCAGTGAAAGCACGCGCCGCAGTACAGCTCTGGATCGACGATGACCCTGTCGCCCGGCCGGAACGCGGTGTCTCCGGGATCGACCACCTCGCCGGCCATCTCGTGTCCCATGATGCGCGGATAGGCGACCGGGATGGAGCCGTTGAAGATCTTGTAGTCGGTCCCGCAGATGCCGCTGTGGGTGACACGGACGAGCACGTCGCGCGCGCCGGCGTTGGGCCTGGCCACGTCGTCGAGCACGAGCTCGCCGGGCGCCGTGAGGACCATGGCCTTCATCGCGTTTCCCATGAGGACGGATCACCACGAAGGGCACGACGGTCACGAGGCTCACGAGCATCGCAGGATCTTCCGCCTGAAGGCGGAAGCCACAACCGGCTGCCGAAAGGCCGAAGCCACAATCGTCCTCTTACAGGTGGAAGACAGCCGTGGCTTCCGGCTTCAGCCGGAAGGGAAAGGAGCTCGCCTCGTGGCCTTCGTGACATTCGTGGTCTTCGGGGTTCTCTGACTCCCGCGATCAGGCCGTCGTACCCAGCACTTCCGGGTTGACCGGGTTCCGCGGCGGCTTGCCGCTGAGAACTGCCACGACTTCCTCGGCCGCCTTCGTCTGCAGCTCGACCAGCGACTCCTCTGAATAGAAGCTCGTGTGCGGCGTGACGATCACGTTGTCGCGGCCGAAGAGCGGCGAGCTGCCCGGCGGCTCCTGCGTCATGACGTCGAGCGCCACGCCCGCGATCTGCTTCGCATCGAGCGCCGCCGCGAGCGCCGCTTCGTCGACGATCGGCCCGCGCGCCGTGTTCACCAGGTACGCCGTCGGCTTCATCTTCCTGAACGCCTCGCCGCCAAACAGCCCTTTCGTCTCGGGCGTGAGTGGGCTGTGCACCGACACGTAGTCCGACATCTTCAGCAACTGGTCGAAGCCGACCCCCTCGACACCGGCGCCCAGGAACACCTCCGCCGGGACGAACGGATCGTACGCCACGACCCTGAGACCAAACGCTTTCGCCTTCGGCGCCACCAGCTGCGGAATGCGGCCGAAGCCGACGAGGCCAAGCACGCTCCCGCGGAGCCGGTGAATGGGCACCACCGCGGGCATTTTCCAGCCCCCGGCGTGCACCTGGCTGTTCGACAGCGGGATCTTGCGTACCGCCGTCAACAGCAGGGCCATCGTGTGATCCGAGACCTCGTCGATGCAGTAGTCGGGAACCTTCGTGACGACGATCCCGGCGCGGGTCGCCGCCTCGATGTCCACGTTGTCCACGCCGATGCCGAAACGCGAAATGATTCGACAGCGCCCGAGCTGCCCGATCATGTCGGCGGTGATTCTGGCGTAGGTGACGAGCAGGGCATCCGCATCGGCCGCGACGCGCAGGATGGCCCCGGGCGTGTTCTCCGCGGCCAGCTGCAGTTCGGCGCCGATGCGCGACACCACGCCGCGTGCCGGGTCCAGGTTGGGAAAAACGGAATCCGCGACCGCAACTCGCAGGGCAGCCATGTGTCTGGAGGCCACTAACGGTTCATCGCTTCTTCCATGTGTTCCATGCGCGTGAACACGACGGGGCCGTCGGCCGTGACCAGCACGTTCTCCTCGAGGCGGCAGGTCTGCTCGAGATGCGGGTGGCCGGCAAACGTCTCGATGGCGAAGTACATGTTCTCCCTGATCTCGGCCGGGTAATCGAGCGAATAGGCCCGCGAGATCCACATGCCCTCGTAGAGCGTGATGCCGATGCTGTGCGCGAACTGCTGCAGCGTCACCGTCCCGTACTTGTCGTCGTCGTATGTCGGGAACGCCTTGGCCACGTCTGCCGTGGTGTTGCCCGGCCGGAGCTGCTCGAGGCCGGCGTACATCGAGTCGTACACCTCGCGGTAGAGGTCGACCTCCTTCGGCGTCATTTTCGTCCCGTACGCGCCGCCGCACTTGAAGCAGCGCACGAAATCGATGAAGTAGCCCGACGGCCCGACCGCGTTGATGTCGACGATGACGAGGTCGCCCTGGCGGATCAGCTTGTCCGTGGCCCAGCGCCGATAGGGGCTGGTGTTGCCGCCCGAGGCCACGATGATGTCGTAGATGATCTCGCAGCCACGCTCGAGCATGAACTCGTGCACCTTGGCTTCAATCTCGCGCTCGCGCACGCCGGGCTTGAGCCACTCGTACTTGATCCTCCACATCGCCGCGTCGCCGATGCTGGACGCCTGCTTCAGCAGCTCGATCTCGTCGCGCGTCTTGACCGTGCGCGCCTTGGAGATGGCCGGCCAGCCGTTGACGATCCTGATGCCCAGCTTCTGGAACGCCTCGAGCGCCGGCATGTCGAGGTTGTCGATGCCGATGCTGGCCTTCTCGACGCCGTTCTCCTTGAGCACGTCGAAGACGCTCTGCGCCATGCGGCCAGCCATGAACGGCACCGCGCCTTCGGCCCACTGCCACGTGATCGCCGGCCGGATGCGTCCCTCCATCCACGGCAGGTCGATCTTCGCGCACTGCAGGTCGGACCCGGCGGTCTCGAAGAGCACCGGCTCACCGTTCTGCGGCAGCACGCAGTACCGGATGTTGATGTTGTACTTCCAGTTGCCCTGATACGACGCGGTGGCGTAACGGATGTTCGCGCCGGCGAAGAGCACGAGGGCCCCGAGGTCAGCCGCGACCATCTCCTTGCGGAGCCGCGCGAGGCGATCCGTTCTCAGCCGATCGAAATCGACCCGGTGCTGCCAGTCGGCGCCAGTCTGGCTGTACAGACGCCTGGGATCCCACTCGTGCGGCTTGCCAAGGAAGCCGATGTCGATACCCGACACCTTTTCGCCCACGGCCACGTCGGACGGGTACTCGTACTGCGGAACCTTTGGATTCATCGGAGCGCCACCTTCTGAATGATTGTGTTTGCCGGCAGCCGGGCAGTGAAGCTCCGCCTCAAACCGACGAGTGGATCGGCGGATCTTCGCTGCTAGATGCGCGGGCGCCGTGGCGCCCGCGCCTAAGACAGATCCAAAGGCCGACGATCAGAACTTGCTTCATTTGATACGACTTCGGCCTTTGGAGATGTCTAGACTCGAGGGTTTCGCACTATACATCGCGCCGCGTCGTGCAGTCCAGACGGCCGGTCACAACTGCTATGCCAGTGCCTTGGTTTTCCTCCGCGATTTCGGAATCAGCGGCGCCGCGGCCGGCGCGTCGTCCATCGGCAGCCGGAAGCGCCGGATCCCGTCGTAGTCGTACAGCGCTCCGGCCACCGCCGGGGCGGTCGCGACGCAACCGATCTCGCCGACGCCTTTCGCGCCATACCCGCCCACCTCGTCCGGAACTTCGATGAGGATGACGTCGACCTGCGGCATGTGCCTGGCCGCCACCAGACCGAAGTCGCGCATCTTGAGCGAGACGGGCCGGCCGCCCACGGATGGAAAGTCTTCCGACAGCGCGTAGCCGAGACCCATGTGTGCGCCACCCTCCATCTGCTCGGCGCACAGCCGCGGGTTGATCGCGCGACCCACATCGTTGGCCACGACCACGCGCTCGACCGTGCCATCCTCGCCGAGCAGGACCACCTGGGTGGCGTAGCTGAACGTCAGGTGCGTCGTGGGGTTCGTCACCGCTTCCGGCGTCCCCGGCCGGGTCGTGAAGTTGTAGACGCACTCGTCGTAATACTCACGCCCGACGAGCTCCTGCAGGGCGTCAACCACGGGCCGGCTGAAGCCGGCCCCTACGTACGTGG
>DATDHP010000095.1:0-2064 GCA_036521515.1 Vicinamibacterales bacterium | reverse complement strand
GTTGATCGGCCCGATGCCCATCGACACCGTCGGGTATTCCCAGAAGTCGGGCATCAGCCAGGGGTGCGGGTACGAGGAGAGCCCGCCGCCCGGCTTCAGCTCACGCCGGAAGTTCTCGAGGCGCGCGGCGGGCAGCCGGCCCTCGACAAAGGCGCGCGCGTAAATACCGGGGGCCGCATGACCCTGGAAGTAAATGACGTCGCCGTCGTGCTCCTCGCCCTTACCCTTGAAGAAGTGGTTGAACCCGACCTCGTACAGGGTGGCGGCCGAGGCGTACGTGGAGATGTGGCCGCCGATCCCCTCTTCGATCTTGTTCGCCTTCACCACCATCGCGAGCGCGTTCCAGCGGACCAGGCTCTTGATGCGCCGCTCGATCTCGCGGCTGCCGGGAAATGGCGGCTGGTCTACGGGGCGGATCGTGTTGATGTAGGGGGTGTTGGCCGTGAAAGCCTGCCTGACGCCATGAAGCCGGGCGTGGTCGGCCAGCTCGCGAAGCAGTTTGCTGACCCGCGCCGGGCCGCCCGACTGGAGCACGTAATCAAGCGACTCGAGCCATTCGCGCGTTTCGAGCGCTTCAAGCTCCGCCGCGTCCTTCGCGGCAGTATTCCGCATTCGTTCCTCGATCACGTCTGGCAGACCCGGATGGGTGCTAACAACTAGCTATTCTACTATTCGGTAATCTTCTGATAAAACCTGTTTCGTCGAATCTTCCCCGGGTTGGCACCCCACCGCGCTGGAAAACGCGCGGCGGGGACCCCGCGGTTGCGGCTCAGCATGATGCGACATCGATGTCATCCAACGACGGCATGGCGGTGACGCTCGCCGGTGTGCACGAGGCAATTGTCTCGTGCGAGCGCTGCACGCGGCTGCGGGCGTATTGCCGCTCCGTCGCGCTCGTGAAGAAACGCGCCTATCTCAATGAGCTTTACTGGGCGCGGCCCGTGCCCGGGTTTGGCGATCCCCGGGCGCGCCTGCTGCTCGTCGCGCTCGCTCCCGCGGCGCACGGCGCCAACCGGACCGGTCGCGTCTTTACCGGCGACGGACCAGGGGGATCTGGTGATTTCCTGATGAGCGCGCTCCACCGCACGACGTATGCGAACATCCCGACATCGCGGGACGCCAAGGACGGGCTTCGGCTCAGCGATGCCTACATTACCTCGGCGGTACGCTGCGCGCCGCCGGGTAACAAGCCGCTGCCGGAGGAGCTTTCGCGCTGCCTCGATCATCTCGAGGCCGAGGTCAGCCGTCTCCCCAACGTGCGCGTGGTGGTGGCGCTTGGAAAGATCGCGTTCGATGCCTGGCTGCGATTGTTGCGCCGACGCGGCGTTCCACTCACGCCGAGGCCGGTGTTCGGTCACGGCATCATCGTTGATTGCGGCGCCGGCGTACCGGTCCTCATGGGGTGTTACCACCCCAGTCGACAGAACACGAATACGGGCAAACTCACCGCGAAGATGCTGGAGAGCGTGTTCAGGAAAGCGCGCCGCCTGACAGAGAATAGCCGCCAGCCGGCAGCGGGCAGCGGGCAGCCGGCAGTAGTCAGGCCGACCTGAAGGTCGGCCTCTACGAACGACACTTTCGTCATGGTTTTCGTAGAGGCGGACCTTTAGGTCCGCCCACGAGATCAGCCGGCTGCCGGCTGCCCGCTGCCGGCTAGTCGGTCGCCAGTACTCGCCGCAGCGTCGCGGCGTCGATGTTGCCGCCGGTCATCACGCACGCCACTTTCTTGCCGGCCAGGCGACCCCCGTATTTCCGCGCGGCCATGAGCGGTGCGGCGCCCGCCGCTTCAGCGAGGTTGTGCGTGTGCGCGAGCGCGGCGCGCACCGCCTCCGCCAGCTCGCCTTCCGTCAGCGTGACCACGTCGTCGAGCTGTGCCTTGAGGATCGGAAACGTCAGGTCGAAGGTCACGCGCGTGGCCATGCCTTCGGCGAACGTCTCGATGCGCTCGCCGACGACGCGCTCGGTCCCGCGCCACGAACGCGCGAACGCATCGGCGCCCTCCGCCTGGACGCCGACAATTCTTGCCCGCGACCCGATGCTCGTCCGTACGATGCAACAGCTGGC
>DATDHP010000094.1:0-4764 GCA_036521515.1 Vicinamibacterales bacterium | reverse complement strand
CGCCTTCACCGCGACGAGCATCGGCACCGCCAGCAGCGTGCCCCAGACACCCCACACGAAGCTCCAGAAGATCAGACCGATGAACACCGCGATCTCGTTGCTGCGCGCCGTGCGGCTCGTCAGCCACGGTGTCAGCAGCCACCCCTCGAGGCTGGTGATCGCCAGCGACAGTCCCGACACGTAGAGCATCATCGCGACGGTGCCGAACTGCAGGAAGGCGACCATCGCCGTCCCGGCGGCGACGATCACCGGCCCGAAGTACGGGATGCTGTTGAAGACGCCCGCCGCGATCGCCCACACACCTGCCTGCTCGAGCCCCACCATCCTGAACGCGATCCACGTCGCTGCCGCGACGACGATGCTCGTGAAGACGCGCACCACGAGGAAACGCGCGATCTGCGTGTTGATGTCGTCCAGGATGTGCACGGTGACCTTCTTCTTTTCGAGCGACGGTCCGGCCAGCTTCACGAGCTTGCGCTTGAACAGATCTCCTGACGCCAGCAGGAAGAACACGAGGAAGAGCACGAGCACCGCCTGGCCGGCGAATGCCACGATGCTCGCCGATCCCCAGGTCAGGTACTCGCGCACGTCGAGCGCCGGCTCCTCCACCTGAACGCGCTGGACGCCTCGCGGCGCCGAGCGCGGTCCTGTCGCTTCGTCCGCGGTCCGCTGCAATTCGTCGGCGGCGCGCTGCACCTGCTCGATCGCGCCGGGCTCGCCGCCGTCGCGCCGCAGCGCGACACGCAGCGTCTGCGCCGCCTCCGGAAGCCTTGCCACGATTGCCGTGGCATCGTCCGAGAGCGTGTATCCGGTCCAGACGATCGAGCTCGTGAGAAGCGTCATGACCACCGCCGATGCGGCGATGCGCGACAGGCGCACTCGCATCAGCCAGCGGACGACAGGCTCCAGCGCATAGCTGATGAGCACGCTCAGAACGATCGGGATGAACACCTCGCGCGCCCAGTTCAGGATCCACATGACCGCCGCGGCCGCGAGCACGGTCAGCGCGACGCTGCGGATGCTCGGGTCGACGGGACCTGTGGCGGCTGTGTCGTGAGGTGCCGGGGGCCGCAGCAGGGTGTTCGCGCGTTCGGCCATGGCGTCAGGAGGCCACGTGTTGAACGGCGGCGTCGACCACGTGGCCCGACATCGCCTGCAGCGACTTGTTGATGGCCACCGCCGCCTTCGCGCCCTCCGCGGCGGCGACGATGACGAACTGCACGTCGCGCGAGGCGTCGCCCGCGACGTACAGCCCGGGGACGCGCGTATGTCCGAGATGGTCGGTCTTGACGACCCCCTTCCGCGTCAGCTCGCACCCGAGCTGCCTCGGGATGTCGGATTGCGGCTTCTGCCCCGTGGAGAAAAAGATCGCCTCGCACGGCACGACAGTGCCGTTCCTGAGAAAAAGCCGCTGCACGCGGCCGCCGGCGTGCTCGACCCGCTCGATGCGTGCCTCGTGCACGGCGATGTGCTGTTCCTCGAGCTGCGTGCGGTGACGTGGATGGATGCGCGCGCGCCCGTTCGAGCAGATCGTGACGTCGCGGCTCCATGTCTTCAGCGAGAGGGCGAGCGCGGCCCCGGAGGCGCCCTGTCCGATGACGGCGAGGCGTCGGTCGCGCACCTCCCACCCGTCGCAGTACGGACAGTGGTGGACCGTGATCCCAAAGCACTCCTCGATCCCCGGCACCTCTGGTAGCCGATCTCGGACGCCGGTCGCCACGAGGACCGCCCGCGCCTCCACGCTCACCCCGTCGTCGAGCGTCAGTATGAATCCCTCTTCGAGGCAGGCGATGGCGGTCACGGTCGCGGCACGCCGCTCGATGCCGTAGTGGAGCAGCTCCTCGCTCGCGAGCCGCAGGAACTCGAGCGGGGCAATGCCGTCGCGTGTCAGGTAGCCATGCAGTTCGCGCGACGCCGCATTCCTCGGCTTGCCGGCGTCACAGACGAGCACGTGCCGCCGGCAGCGGCCGAGAACGAGCGCGGCACTGAGGCCAGCCGGGCCGCCGCCTACGATGACCACGTCAAACACGTTTCAGTCGGCTGCAAGAGGTGAACCGCCTCCAGTCTCAGCAATGCACAAGGGCTCAAGGCACAATGCTCAACACCGGTGCAACCAGCTTGCGCTTGTCATTGTGCATTGGGCATTGTGCAGTAGGCATTGGAGCCGATGAGGTGGATGTCTCCGATTTCGACTTCGAGCTCCCCGATGAGCTTGTTGCGCAGGAACCACCACCCTCGCGAGGCGAATCACGCCTGCTGGTGCTGGATCGCGCCAGCGGCGCCGTCGAGCACACCAGCTTCTCCTTGCTGTCCGATTACCTGCGCGCCGGTGAACTCCTTGTTCTCAACAATACGAAAGTGTTTCCCGCGCGACTGCTCGGACGCCGCGTCCCGAGCGGCGGCGCCGTCGAGGCCCTGCTGTTGGGAGTTGGAAGTTGGGAGTTGGGAGTTGGGAGCGTGTGGGAGGCGCTCGTACATCCAGGCCAGAAGCTGAAGCCCGGGGCCCGGGTCCTGTTCGAGCGCGACGGAGTTCGGCTGAACGGCGAGATCCTCGCCCGGCACTTCTTCGGCCGGCGCACGATCCGGCTGTGGACCGACGATCGGAGCGACGTGGCGTCCGCGATCGATCGCGTCGGCCACGTCCCGCTTCCCCCGTACATCAAGCGTGAGGATCGCCCGTCGGATCGCGAGCGCTACCAGACGGTCTATGCACGCGAGCGAGGGTCCGTTGCCGCGCCCACGGCCGGCTTGCACTTCACGCCAGCGGTGCTCGACCGGCTGGAGGCGCGCGGAATCGAGCGAACCGAGGTCACGCTTCACGTCGGATACGGCACGTTCAAGCCCGTTCGCGCCACGCGCGTCGAGGACCACGTTGTCGATGCCGAGACGTTCACCGTGTTGCCGGAGGCCGCGGCCGCGTTGACGCGCGCCCGGCGTGAGCGCCGGCGGGTGATCGGAGTGGGCACCACTACGGTGCGGACGCTCGAATCGCTCACCGCGACGGCGGACGGCACCGTGGAGCCGGCCTGCGGCGAAACGCGCCTGTTCATCCACCCTGGCCACGACTTCCGGATCGTGGACGGGATGATCACGAACTTTCATCTCCCCAGGTCGTCGCTCCTGATGCTCGTCTCGGCCCTGGCGGGACGAGAGCAGGTGCTCGCGGCGTACCGGGAAGCGGTCGCCCGCGGGTACCGCTTCTACTCGTACGGCGATGCAATGCTGATAATCTGACGCGCATGCCCTTCGAGTACGACGAGTTCGATCTCTCTGGCATCCGCACGTATCCGCTCGCCTCGCGAGCGAGCAAGGCGCGCGTCGAGGACTTCGGCCGCCCGCTCGAGCGCGGCGCCAGCTTCGAGGACTGGTTCAGGGCGCTGCCCGCGATCCTCGGCGGCCAGGATCTCCGCCGTGTCGTCAGGGCGCTCGTCAACGCGAAGCACAGCGGCGGCGGCATCATCTGGGGAGTCGGCGCCCATGTGATCAAGACAGGCGTGTCGCCGATCCTCATCGACCTCATGGAGCGCGGGTACGTGTCGGCCCTTGCCATGAACGGCGCCGGAATCATTCACGACTTCGAGATCGCGCTGTCCGGGGCGACGTCGGAGGACGTGGACGAGGCGCTCGGCCCGGGGCGCTTCGGCATGGCCGACGAAACCGGTCGCCTGCTCAACGACGTGATCCGGCGCGGCGCCGAGCAGGAGCTCGGCCTCGGCCAATCCGTCGCACGGTTCCTCTCCGAGCAGAGCCCGCCACACGGTCATCACAGCCTCGCGGTCACCGCGCACCGCCTCGGGATTCCGCTGACGGCGCACGTCGCCCTCGGCACGGACATCATCCACATGCACCCCGATGCGTCGGGGGCAGCCATCGGCGAAACGAGCCTGCGCGACTTCCGGTACTTCACGTCCCTGGTCGCACGTCTGAAGGGCGGTGTGTACTTGAATTGCGGATCCGCGGTGGTCCTGCCCGAGGTGTTCCTCAAGGCCGTGGCGCTCGCACGAAACCGGGGGCTTCCGCTCGACGGTCTCACCACGGTCGATATCGATTTCATGCGGATGTATCGCCCGCAGACCAACGTCGTCCGCCGTCCCGTCGCGGGCACGAACGGCACCGGCATTTCGCTGGTGGGCCACCACGAGATCCTGATTCCGTTGATCGCCGCCGCCGTGATCAACGGGGCAGCATGAAAATGACGGCATGAGCACGAGCAGGATTTCCCGCGGTTGTCGCGTCGCCGGGCGGAATCGAACGATCGCCGAGATCATCGTGAGTCACAAGTTCCAGCATGCGCTGGGCCTCGGAACGCATCCATCCACGACCCAGACAAGCAGTCGGTGGGTAGCCTTCAGATGTGGTCGTTGACCTGGGGCCTGCTAGAATCAAAGGTTCGTGCCGGAGTAGCTCAGCCGGTTAGAGCACGCGTCTCATAAGCGCGGGGTCGGCGGTTCGAGTCCGCCCTCCGGCATACTCGATTCCCAATTTCCCACCCCCTTACGCTGGCCCAACTCCCAAGCGCCCTAAAATCTCTCTTTGGGAGTTGGGAGTTGGCTCGGGCGTCAGGGGATTGGGAGTTGACAAAGATCCACCAACAGGTCCGTCGGACCATCACGCGGCACGGCCTGTGTCCGCCGGGTTCCCGTGTGCTTGTCGGGATCTCCGGTGGTTCCGATTCGGTGGCCCTCGCCCTCCTCCTCCTCGATCTCGCCGCGAACAAGGAGTTCTCGGTCGCCTCCCTCGCACACGTGAACCACCAGCTCCGGC
>DATDHP010000093.1:0-5400 GCA_036521515.1 Vicinamibacterales bacterium | reverse complement strand
TGTCCTGACAAGCTGGCGATTCCATCGCGCGATCGACACCTCGTTCCGGTTGCGATTCGACAACCAGGATCTCATCGAGAGTCTACAGACTGCCAACAACGACACGGAAGCGCTGAATCGAGAGCTGGAGCTGCGGGTTCGTGACCGTACCGCCAAACTCATGGAGCAGGATCAACGCAAGGACGAATTCCTCGCGACGCTCGCACACGAGCTCCGGAACCCGCTGGCACCGATACGGTTCGCGCTGGAGGCCCTGAAGGTTGACAGCCCCCGCGCGATCGCGACACACGCTCGTGACGTGATCGAACGTCAGGTCGCGCAGCTCGTGCGACTCGTCGATGACCTGCTGGACGTGTCCCGTATCACGGCCAACAAAATCCAGTTGCGTCGTGAATCGCTCGACCTCGGGCCGTTGATGGCCACCGCCGTCGAATCGATCACGGCACTCGCCGCGGCAGCGGGGCACACGGTGCATGTGCAGCTGCCCTCCGCGCCGGTTCGTGTCAACGCTGACGGCGCGCGGCTCGTGCAGGTCTTTGCAAATGTTCTCAACAACGCTGTGAAATTCACGCCTCCTGGCGGATACATCTGGTTCACGGCCGACCAGCAGCCCGATACGGCGATCGTGCGCATCCGCGATACGGGGACGGGAATTGCCCCCGACGTCCTCCCGCGGGTGTTCGACATGTTCCATCAGGCGGAGCCAGTTCTCGAGCGATCCACCAGCGGCCTGGGTATCGGGTTGACGTTGGCGCGGCGGTTGGTGGAGATGCACGAAGGGCAGATCGATGTCAGAAGTCCCGGAACTGGCCAGGGAACGGAGGTCGAAATCCGTCTGCCGACCAGTACGGTGCCGGCCGCGACAGCTGTGCCGGCCGAACCGCCGCCTGGCGCGGCCAGGCGCAACCTTCGCGTGCTCATCGTCGAAGACAACGTGGATGCGGCGGAGATGCTGGAGCTTGCGGTGTCGCATCTCGGCCACGTCACCCGGCTGGCTCACGACGGCGCGGCCGCAATCACGGCAGCCACGCAGTTCAGACCTGACGTGATCTTCCTGGACATTGGCCTGCCGGTGATGAACGGCTACGCCGTCGCGCGAACGCTGCGAGGAATGCCGGAGCTCAATCACGTGCATATTGCTGCCGTGACCGGGTGGGGACAGGAAGAGGATCGTCAGAAGGCGCGGGAAGCCGGATGCGACAGTCACTTCACGAAACCTCTCGCTCCGGAGATATTGGAAGACCTGCTCGCGACGATGGCGCAACCCGCGCTCGAAGAACGACGCGCGGTCAGCACACCGCGAACCGCCCGCTGATTCACGCTTCGCGTTGGTCCCTCCGGCGGTTCCCTCCGGGCCGGGTCTGGAACGCTCTCGGATCATGCGGCGGCCTGCACGTGGAACGGGCCGTCGGATTCAGCTTGACGCACCAACGGCTGCCAGACGGTCGCCCTAGTAGCGAAGATCCGCCGATCCACTCGTCAGTTTGAGGCGGAGCTTCGCTACCAGCTCCGGAGGATTCTCAGGATCGACGCATTCAGGCTTTCAGGGCCGCGCGCGTCCGCGCCACCAGCGCATTGTCGCGGTCGCCGCTGCCCCTGAGGTTGAACACGCTGGTCGCCAGGAACTGGTCGCGCCATGCCGGGCTGATGATGAAGTAATCCTCCAGTACCGCGGCGCTGAACTTATAGTCGTGGGCATTGTCGCCCTTCAGGAAGATCAGGCGCCGGGCGGCGTTCATCAGTCCCTCGACGCTCCCGCCGCTGCTGAGATACCGGCGAACCTTCCTGGCCGCGCCCATTCGATCGCTGCTGATGTCGCTCAGAATTTCCTCGATGGCGCCTGATGGCCGCTGGATCGCCAGCGGTGTCACGTCCTCGATGCGGCTGTCGGCGGCTCTGCGGGTCAGCCTGGCCCGAAACATCGGCACGAACGCACAGCCCTGCAGCAGCAGCGCCTTCTTGGTGGCCTCGTCGTTCGCGGCCTGAAAGCCGTACCGCAGCGCGTTGGCGGTATCGACCGCGTGCACCATGACGATGGACGGTTCCCGCATCAGGAGCTCGCCAGAGCTGACGAACACCGCGTCCCAGATGGACTGCGGCGACACGCCTCGCCCGACGAGCTCTACCGCCTTGTCGCACGCGTCGTTGTTGGATCCATGACGGAGGACATCCAGCATCTCTCGCGTGGCGCCCTCGTCCAGCTTGCCGTTCATCCATCGCGAACCCATCTTGGCCGCCAGCTCCTGGTTTCGCCGCCAGGGCCGATCGGCTTGGTCATCGCTGCGGGCGGGCGTCGTGTTCGTGAGGTCGTGATGCAGCAGGGCACAGGCCAGCGAGCGCAGGACCGGCTCGGCGTGCTGCCAGCCGATGAACTGCAGCGTCCGCCAGCTCATGGCGACGAAGATGGCCTTGTGGCCGATGTCACGGAAATCACGTGCCCCGAAGCGGTACAGGAGCTCGTAGATCTCAGCGGGGCGCGCCGATCGCGCCAGTCCGACCACGGCGCCGTCCGCCTTCTTTTCATCCCAGTTCTCCATGGCGTCGATGAAGGCCTGCTTGGCCATGCGGGCGGGGATGACGACGTGCTCGTCGACGGGCGCCATTCGCCAGCCACTGGCCTTCTGTTCTTCCGCCTGCGAGGTCTTGAACTCATCGAGCGCCCAGAAGATGGGCAGCCAGCGATCCCCCTCCGGGACGGACACGCTTGTCAGGTGCGCCGCGTTCACCACCATCACCGCATGGAACTTGAATCCCACGCTGGGGCGTGGCTGCACGTTGCGGACGGCCGCCAGAAACAGGGCTGCCACCACCTGCTGATAGCTCGTGCCCCGGCGAATCCGTTGTGCCACGTGTTCCAGCAGTTCCGATTGCGGCGTGTCTTCGATCAGGCGGACCAGCGGCTCGAGGCCCGCGTCGAGTGTCACCAGCCGCGGGTCCACGCGTGTGTCCTGTGCGGCCACAGGCGGAAGCCCTTTCAGAAATGCGAGGCTCCCAAGACCGAGCGCGGTTCCACCCACCGCTGCAGATTGAAAAAACCGTCGGCGCGTCGTTCTTTCAGCCACGGCTTCCTCCACCCATCGACACAACTGAACGCGGCTCCGGAATGCGGCTGATCCGCGAGAATACGCTCTCGCCGTGCGATGTCAAGGCGAAATGCTCTGGGTGATGGTTGCGCCGCCCTGTAATACAAACGCCCGAGATCTTGTTTTTGACAAGAATGGCGTGAGCGTTTGTATTACTAGATGCGGCGGCCCGCGGGCCCGCCGCCTAGCGCGGATGCGTATTTGGTTGCGGCGACGCAGCCGCGCTGGGGAACGCCCGGCTTCGGCGCCGATCAGAAGCGATAGGCAGCGTCTCGTGGTAGGGAAAGACTATCACCACCGCCCGCGAGTAGAATGCGCCGGGGGGTGCGGCATGGCGACACGACTCATCCGCGCATTCGCCATCCTGCTGGCGTGTGCGCTCGCCGTTTCGGTCGCGGATGCGCCGATCGCCGGTCAGACTGGCGCGGCGAACGATAGCTACCAGCGCTCGGCCGGGATCTTCGAGATGAAAACCGCCGCCGCGCACGGTGCGCAGCGCGGCGAGGAGATCTACTACGTCAAGTGCTGGTTCTGCCATAACCAGCACGCGAAGACCGGTCCGCCGCTGGCGGGGCTGTTTTCGCGGCGTACGCTCGTATCCGGGGCGGCGGTGAACGACGCGACCGTGATCGAGAAGATCCGCAGCGGAGGCCGGGCGATGCCCGCGTATCGGCACGTGCTGGCCGATGCCGATCTCGCCGATTTACTCAGCTACCTCAAGGGCACCACGTGCTGCTTCGAAGGCACGGAGCCGCCGCCCAACCCGCACTATCGTGCCGCGCCCGCGCCCGCCATGGCGAGGACGCCGGTGCGCAGGAGCCTTCAGGGCGGCGCACGCGGCCTCGTGCGCCAGGTCAACGGCGATCCGCTCGAGGGGATCATGGTCCAGTTGATTGCGCCGGCCACGGCGATCCGGACGACGGTCTTTACGAGCGCGCAGGGGCGCTATGAGTTTCCGCTGCTCGACCCGGGCACGTATTCGCTCCGTATCGCGCGGCCGCTCGACTTCAAGCCGTACGTGAGGGAAGCGGTCCGGATCGACGGCGCCACCCGGCTCGACGACATCGTCCTCGAACGCGTGACCGACAAGGAGGTGCTGCCGCCGACGCGCGACATCCTCGCGCAGCTCACCGGTGCCGACTGGATGCTCAACCTGCCCGGCACGGGCGAGGAGAAGCGGACGTTCTCGCTCACGTGCGGCTTCGGCTGCCACTCGTATCAGCAGATCTTCCGGACGAGGTATGACGAGGCGGGGTGGCGCCTGATCGTCCAGCGCATGCTGCGCGGTGCCGGGTCGCCGCTCATCAACATCCGCGAACCCGGACCGCAGACGCGCGGCCGCGCCGGCCGGCATCTGCCCGAGGAGGAGGAGATCGTCATCAAGTGGCTTGCGCGCGTGCGCGGGCCGGAGTCCGTCGATGCGCCGCTCCACCACCTGCCGCCGGTGCGCGGCGTCTCCACGCGCGTCGTCGTCACCGAGTACGAGCTGCCACGACAGCTTCTCGCGCCGCACGACGTGCATGGCGACTCGCAGGGGATCATTTGGTACACGCCGCATCGCAGTCCGTACATCGGCAAGCTCGATCCGCGCACCGGGGCCGTCAAGGAGTATCGCGTCCCCGACACGCCGGGTGCGCTGCCCGGCACGCATCGCGTGTGGGTCGACAAGAACGACATCGTCTGGCTGTCGGAGAACTGGGCGCACAACCTGACGCGATTCGACCCGAAGACGGAGCAGTTCCAGCAGTTCCACTTCGATACCGGCGATCCGCTCAACTCGCCAGGTTTCAGCAACTTCCACATGGACGCCGAGGGCTACGTCTACGAGACGATCGACCGTGGCGTCGTGCGGATCGACAGCCGCAGCGGCAAGATCGTGCAGCGCTTCCCGTTCAAACGGCTCGTCAGCACCTACGACAACATCGTCAGCCTGGATGGGCGGTACTGGTCGGGCGGCCAGACCGGCACCGGGCTGCTGGGGCTGCTCGATGTCAGGACGGGCAGCATGTGGGAGCTCGATACGCGCACGCCAGTCTCCAGCCCGGCGCGCGGCGGGTTCGATGTCGAGGGGAATGCATGGTTCGGCGGGCGCGGCGGGATGCTCATCAAGCTCGATCCGCGGACGCGGCGCATCACCGAGTACTATCCGCCGATTCCCTACGTCACCTTCTACGAGGCGATGCCCGACAAGAACGGCGAGGTCTGGGCGGGCGCGCTTCATGCGGGGCGCTTCTTGCGATTCAATCCGCGCACGGAACGATGGATCGAGTACATGATGCCGGAGCCATACTCACACAATCGCCGCACGTGGATTGAC
>DATDHP010000092.1:0-3711 GCA_036521515.1 Vicinamibacterales bacterium | reverse complement strand
CACACCCTCCTCACAGCAGACGTGGTCGGCGTTGGCGGCCCGAACGTCGTGCCGGAAGACGATCCGTGGACGGCACAGTGCGTCGCGCGTGCGCCGGGCGGCCCCACGCATGTGCTCCTGGACGACACGGTCGCCGAACATGTTCCCGGGTGCAACATGGCGTTCCGCCGCGACGCTCTGTTGTCCATAGGCGGATTCAACCCGGTGTTCGTGCGCGCGGGCGACGACGTCGACGTATGCTGGCGACTGCAGGCAAGGGGACTCCGACTTGCCTTCGCGCCTGCGGCGCTCGTCTGGCACCGCCATCGGACGACGATTGAAGGTTTCTGGCGCCAGCAGGTTGGCTATGGGGAGGCTGAGGCCTGGCTCCATGTACACCATCCCGAGAAGTGTTCAGGAGGTCGCATCCTGTGGCGCGGACGAATCTACAGTCCGTTACCGGAGACGCCCGGCCTCCGGCGGCGTCGCGTCAATACCGGTGTCTGGGGCACGGCGGCATTTCCATCGGTGTACTGGGCTGAAGTCTCTCCCTGGCAGCTTCTCGCACACTCGGCTACATGGATGGTCCTCTCCTCGATCCTGGTTGTGATGGGTGCATTCGGACTGGCACAGCCATCCCAGGGGGTATGGCTGCTGGCCGCCGGCGCAGCCGGCTGGTGCACGACGCTCGCACGGTGCGTTGCGCTCGCCCAGCGAGCGGACCTCCGGAGGCTCCCGCGTCTGTGGGGATTGCCATCCTCGGTAAGCCGGGTCGTCTATAGGGCCACGATTGCGTGGCTGCATGTCGTGCAGCCGCTGGCCCGCATGCGCGGGCGCCTGAAGGGCATGTGGTCGCTCCACCCCAACGCGCTGGAAACCGCGCGTTGGCCGCAGATCGTCGCGTCCTCGGGTGGCTCGCCGCAACCGTGGCAGGCGTCGGTTCCGTCGCTGGGCGATGCCCGCCAGTCTGTTCGACTGATGGCCGGACTCGTAGACCAGCGCGCGTTCTGGAGCGAATCGTGGTTCGCTCATACGTCCATGCTGTCAGAACTCGCAGCTGTCCTGCGTGCTTCGCGTCCCGCTCAGGTCGTGGAACTGGATGACGGCTGGCACGCCGATCGGGACCTGAGCCTCGCGGTCGGGCACTGGGGATGGCTCGATCTGCGCGTCCTCGTCGAAGAGCACGCCGAGAGCCGTTGTCTAGTACGCGTGGGCACGCGTTTTCGCTTCAGGCCGACGGGTCTCGCAGGTGCGTTGGCCCTCATGACGATGGCGAGCCTCGGCGTGGCGGCAACAATCGATTGGCCGGTCGCGGGCGCGTCACTCGTGGCAATCTCCGGAAGCATCGTCGCGCGGGCGGCATGGCGAACAGGTCGCGCAGTCTCGGTTGTACGGCGCGCCCTCGCGCGGATCAGCGGTGCCGCAGGGTTTCTTCCGCTGCCAGTTCCATCCCCTTGGTCGCCACGTATCGTTTCAGACGTTCTGACTCCGGCGCGCGTGCTGCCAGCCGCGGTGGTGATCAGTGCCATCGCGATCGTCGGCGTGGGCCGGCGACCGGACGCGTCTGCCGATGACGTTCCCGCAGCCGGCGTGGTCGCCGGTGAGCTCGCTAGCGAGGGGAGCGTGGCCGTCGGGATCGCCGGGGATGTCTTTGTCGCCGATGCCCAGACCATACGGCGTCTGCGCCCCCGTCCGCCTCTTGGCGCGTTGTGGAGCGCCAAGGATATCGCGACGGACGGTTATCCGATATTGGGTGCACCGATTCCATTCGGTGCCACCGACATCGCGCTCGCGCCGAACGGCGATCTTTTCGTAGCAGACGCGAGGCGCAACCGCATCAGCCGGGTCGCGCCGTCGACCGGCGCGATCGGCGTCATCGCCGAGTCGCTTCGCGGTCCGTCAGCCATCGCCCTGAGTCCCACTGGCGACCTGTACGTCGCCGACACGCTGAACAACCGCATCCGACTCATCGCACGCGACCCGGCTGCCTCCCGCACCGTTGCGGGTGATGGCCGCGCAGGCAGCGGTGACGACGTGGGCGACGGCCGTCCCGCTGCGTCGGCGCAGTTGGAACGCCCGACAGGCCTTGCGGTTGCGCACAACGGCGATGTCTATATCGCCGATACTGGCCATCACCGCGTCCGGAGAATCAGCGCGAGTACCGGCCTCATTTCGACAATCGCGGGCGATGGCGTCCCAGGGGTGAGCGGCGACGGCGCTCTCGCGGTCGGCGCGCGTCTGGCTGCACCGATGGGGCTGTCTCTCGTCTCGGGGGAGCAGGGTCTTTTCGTGTACGTGGCGGATACAGGGAACAATCGCGTGCGCGTGATCGATCCGGCAGGCCGCATCTCGACGGTCAGGAGCCCGGGGCTCCTGATCGCGCCGACGCGGATCGCCTATCACCCCGCCGGCTGGCTCTACGTAAAAGACGCCAGCCCGGGCGGCGTCAGTGCGCTTGCCGTGTCGCCGAGCGCTCCTGTGACGAAACACCTGGCATCGCCGTAAGGAGCGGGCTCTACACCGCGATTGAGGTGTGTTGAATGTAGCGGCCGGCTTTAGCCGGCCCCCACGATGGGATTGACCTGATCGGGACTGAGATGACGCAGCTGAGGTGGACGTTATCGCTGATGCAGCCGTACCGCATGGGTCTGGCTGTACTCGCGACGCTGGCGCTGCTCGAGATCGCGCTGAGCATGACAGCGCCATGGCCGCTCAAGATCGTCGTCGACAACGTGCTCGCTGCGCGCCCGCTCCCGGCACCCATGGCGGGCGTTGTCGATTCGGTCATCGGCTCGAGCGCGTTCGCGCTGCTGCTGGTTGTCGTGGTAGCCGGGTTGCTGCTGCAGCTGGCGAGCGAGATCGTCGCGATGATTCAGACCCAGATCCAGATCCGCATCGCGCAGCGAATGGTCTACGATCTGCGATCCAGGCTGCTGGCGCATCTGCAGGACCTGCCGCTCCGTCATCACATTCAGGCCAAGACGGCCGATTCCGTCTATCGGATCGACTCCGATGCGTACTGTCCGAGCGACCTCGTGCTCGGCGGCGTGTTCCCGTTGGCGGTGGCGGTGCTGAAACTGGTGGTGATGTTCGTGATTCTCATGCGGCTCGATTCGACGCTCGCGCTGCTGTCGCTCAGTGTCCTGCCGTTCCTGTACGCCTGCCTGCGCCATTACTCACGACGGATGACCGACCGGGCAGAGCAGGTCAAAGCCCGCGAGTCGGCACTCATCGAGCGCACGTACGAGATTCTCGTGTCGGTCAGGGCGGTCAAGAGCTTCGCCCGGGAGCGCCAGGAGCTGGCCAGGTTTGCCAACGCTGGCTCCGAGACGATGAAGGCAAGGCTGACGCTCACATGGCAGGAGTCTCTGTTCTCCGTCGTGGTGACCGCCGTCACGCTGGCGGGCACGGCGCTCGTCCTGATTGTCGGCGGCACCCACGTGATGGACGGCCGATTGACGGTCGGATCGCTCCTGGTGGTCATCGCCTATCTGGCCGCGGTCTACAATCCGCTCTCTTCGATCGCCGAGACGATCGGCTCGTTGCAGCAGGCGCTGGTCAGCGCTCGCCGGGTGCGCGACGTTTTCGCCCTGTCGCCGGAGGCGCACGACGCTCCGGGCGCGCTCGATGCTTCGAAGGTTTCCGGCCTCGTCCGCTTCGATCGCGTGAGCTTTTCCTATGACGAGGACCAGCGGGTGCTGCGCGACATCACCTTCGACGCGTGTCCGGGGG
>DATDHP010000091.1:0-4443 GCA_036521515.1 Vicinamibacterales bacterium | reverse complement strand
GCTGTTCTTCTTCGCGGTCATGGCCACATCCTGCCTAGGCCGACATCAGATCTGCTGCGCGGTGGATCGCCTGGCGAATGCGATGGTACGTTCCGCATCGGCACGCATTGGTGACGCCGGCATTGATATCGGCGTCGGTCGGCTTCGGCCTTCGTTGGAGCAGCGCCACGGCGCTCATGATCATCCCCGACTGGCAGTAGCCGCATTGCGGCGTGTCGAACTCTTTCCACGCGAGCTGGACCGGGTGAGTGCCGTCGGCCGACAGTCCTTCGATCGTGGTGATCTTTTTGCCGATGACGTTCTTGGCAGGAAGCACACAACTGCGGACGGGCTGACCGTCGACGTGCACGGTGCAGGCGCCACACTCGGCTACGCCACAGCCGTACTTGGTGCCCGTCAGACCGATCGCATCGCGAATCACCCACAGCAGCGGCGTTTCGGGTTCGATGTCCACGGCGTACTGCATTCCGTTGACGACGAGGGTGAACGCCATGCCCTGATCTCCTTGCCTGCGTCAGCTGTCCACTGCCTTCCGGCTGAAGCCGGAAGCCACGGTAACTCGGTTATCGTGGCTTCCGCCTTCAGGCGGAGGGGCGACAAGCGACTTCCGGAGTTAGACGCCCGGGAGCGTGTCAATCGCGAGCTTGCCCGTGCTGCCTCCCAGTTTCTCGACCGGCATGCCGAGCTTGTCCATCAGCGTGACGAGCAGATTGGCCATCGGCGGCTTGTCGGTGTATTTCAGATGCCGCCCGCCCCTCAGCTTTCCTGCTCCGCCGCCGACGAGCAGCAGCGGCAGGTTCTCGCCGGAGTGCGCGTTGCTGTTGGAGATGCCGGCGCCGTACAGGATCGTCATGTGATCCAGCAGCGGGCCGTCCCCATCGGCGGTTGCCCGCAGCTTCGCGACGTACTTGGAGAAGAGGTCGACGTGGTAGCGGTTGATCTTCGACATGTGCGCGATCAACTCGGGGACGTTGCTGTGGTGCGACAGCGGATGGTGCGCCTCGGGCACGCCGATCTGCGGGTACGGGCGCGCGCTCTGTTCCTTGCCGATCATGAACGAGATGACGCGCGTCAGGTCCGACTGCAGCGCGAGTAACTGGAGGTCGAGCATCAGCGCCAGGTGATCTTCGAACAGCGGCGGCACCCCCTGCGGCTGATCCAGCGTCGGCAGTTCGATGTCAGTCTGCTCCTCGGCGCGCTGGATGCGCCGTTCGACGTCACGCACCGACTCGGTGTACTCGTTGACCTTCTGCCGGTCGCTCGAACCGAGCTCCCGCCTCAGCCTCGCCAGCTTGTCGGTCACGGAGTCGAGAATGCTCTTCTGTTGCCGCAATCTCGCCTGCCGCGCCGCCGCCTCCGTGCTGCCGGTATCGCCAAACAGCTTCTCGAAGAGGGCGCGCGGGTTGTACTCCATCGGCAACGGCTGCGTCGCGCTGCGCCAGCACAGCGTGTGGGTGTAGACGCAACTCAGGTTGCCGGTGCACGCGCCCGCGTTGTTCGGCGCGTCCATGGCGACCTCGAGCGAGGCGACCTGCGTCTCGGCGGCGAAGTGCTTCGCCAGGAGCTGATCCATCGACACGTCGGCGAAGATCTCGACCTCGTTCCGGCCGCCGCGCGTGGTGCCGGTCAGAAACGATCCGGACGCGCCCGCATGGATGTAGTTCCAACTCGCCTTGATCCCCGAGAGCGCGATCAGCTGGTTCCGGAACGGCGCCAGCGGCTCGAGGATCGGCGACAGCTCGAACGCGCTGTCCTCGCCCTTCGGCGTCCAGTACTCCATGGCCATGCCGTTCGGCACATAGAACGTCTGGAAGCGGTGCGCCGGCGCGGCCGCGGCGCGCCCGCGCAGCGACAGGGCAGGGACCATCGCATCGAGGAATGGGAGCGCCACGGTAGCGCCGAGCCCGCGCAGGATGGTCCGACGCGGTAGTGGTCTAACGGTGAGAAAAGCCATGCCGCAGTCTCCTTCGATCAATTCGTCGCGACTGCTGACGCCCGCATGAGAAACGCGGGACTGTTCACGATGCCCATGACGAGCGACGACCAGCGGTAATCGTCAGCTGCCGACTCGCGCACGATGCGGCGCACGGCCGGCCGATCGTAATGTTCCAGCCGCCGGCCGAGCGCATAGGCCAGGAGCTTCTCCGTCACCGTCGCGGGAAACTGCGCCGGCTGCTCGAGCAACGCCGCACGCAGCCCGGCAAGGCCTCGAATCGTGTCCCCGCTGACGGTGCTTCCGCTCGCGTCGACCGGCTTGCCTGCTTCGTCGGTCGTCCGCCAGCCGCCGATCGCATCGAAGTTCTCGAGCGCGAATCCAAGTGGATCGATGACCGCATGGCAGCTGGCGCACGTGGGATTACGTCGATGCTGGGCCAGCCGTTCGCGAATCGTCGGCGGCAGGGCGCCGGCCTTTGGCTCCTCGAGCGTCGTGTTGACGCCCGGCGGCGGTGGCGGCGCCGGCGTGCCGAAAATGTTGTCGAGCAGCCACTTGCCGCGAAGGACCGGCGAGGTTCGATTCGGGTACGACGTGGTCGCCAGGATCGATCCCTGGCCGAGCAGTCCGCCTCGTCGATCGAGATTCGGGAGCGTGACGCGGCGGAAGCGGCTGCCGTAGATGCCCGGCAGCCCGTAGTGGCGTGCCAGCCGTTCGTTGACGAACGTGTAGTTCGCGCGCAGCAGGTCCAGCACGCTGCGGTCTTCGGTCAGGGTGCTCCCGACGAAGAGCCTCGTTTCTTCCTTGAAGGCTTCGAGCAGGCTCTCGTCGTAGGTCGGATAAAGGTCAGGATCGACCACCACCTCGCCGACGCGCCGCAGGTTCAGCCACTGCGCCGCGAAGTTGTCGACCAGTGCGCGCGCGGCGTGCGGATCGGCCAGCATGCGCCGCACCTGCTGCTGCAGCATCGCTGGTCGCGTCAACTGCCCGCGCGCCGCCACCTCGAGCAGGCGCTCGTCGGGGATGCTGTTCCACAGGAAGAACGACAGGCGCGACGCCAGCTCGAGGTCGCTCAGCGGATAGACCGCGCTGCCGACAGAACCGCGTCCTCGCGCAGGCCGATCCCGATACACGCGCAAGAGAAAGTCGGGATCGACAAGGACCCGCTCGAGCGCGAATTGAATCCCGGCATCGAAGCTCGCGCCGTCGCGCCGGCCGGTCGCGAAGAAATCGAGCAGCGTCTGCACGTCTGCCGGCGTCGTGGGCCGGCGATACGCCAGCCTGGCGAGCCGCGACAGAATCTTCGTCGCACACTCGCTCTCATCGGACTCGCGGCGTGGCTCGCAGACAAAAATGGCGCGGCGGCTTGGCGTATCGCGCGCCACACCGCGGGCCGCATACGGGCCGGAAATCGATACCGAGCCGACGCTCGCGTGATCCATGTAGACCTGGTCGTTGGTGAGGACCCGGCCCCGTTGCAGCGGTTGCGGAAGACCCTCCGGCTCCCACAGTTCCCTGACGAAGGAGACGCCGACGAGGCGCGGCCCCGCCTTCACTGGCAGTCGGACTTCGAGCCCGGCGTCCGCCTCCAGCTGCATGTACTTTTCCCAGTCGGGATCGCCGGCAAACCCGGGCTCGCCATCGCCGGCGTAGCTGGCCGCGGCGGGCCGGGCCGTGGCGCCCCCTCCGACGGTGAACCGCTTCACGAGCGCGCCGTCGAGACGCACGTCGAGCTGTTGCGGCCACCCCATGCCCATGACGTAGTCCTGATACTGCCTGCGGAGGCGAACCTTGATCAGGTACTCCCCATCGACCGGAAAGTCATAGCGGATCGCCATGCCGCCACGCGATCCGAAGGGCAGTTGCTCGCTCTGGCGATCGTCCTGCACGATGTGCAGCGGAATCTCGAATCGTTCGACGGCTGGAAGGGTTGGCGGCAGACCGACCGCGAGGCGCGTCACCTGGCGAGCCACCGAGAGATATCGTTCCAGGTGCGTCGTCGAGATCGAAAGCACGTCGGCGAAATTGTCGAAGCTGCCGTCCGCCGTCTCGTCGCCCGGCAGTTTCGACGTCACATCGACGTCGAGCGCGAAGAGATCGCGGATGGCGTTCGTGTACTCCACGCGGTTGAGGCGATGGACGGCGCTGATCCGGCCCGGGTTCGGGTTCGCCGCCCACGCCCGATCGAGCGCCGCCTCGAGTGAGCCCGCCACCGCATCGTAGGTCGCCGCATCGGGCCGCGGCATGCCTGCTGGCGGCATCGATCGGGCTCGCAGCTTCGCGACGACCGGCTCCCAGACGTCCGCGCGCGCGGCCGGTGCAGCGACGTCCACGTCATCGAGCGTAAGACCGCCAGTGCGGAGCCGCTGGTTGTGGCAGGTGATGCAGTACTTGTCGAGGACCGCCTTGATGGCGGGGGAGGGCATCGCGCCAGCGACGGCGGGCGTTGCTTGCACTTGACGGGCGGCGCTGTCGACATTCGCAAGCGCAACGGTAATGCAGCCGCCAAC
>DATDHP010000090.1:0-7257 GCA_036521515.1 Vicinamibacterales bacterium | reverse complement strand
TGTCCTGACAGACAAACGACAGACACCGCTCCACGTCGGCGCGCGTCGACTGAAGCTCATGCGCGACCCATCGTCACGCCTACGGACGAGCGCAGTGGATTCCCACAGGACGGCAGAAATGAGCATTGGGGTACAGGGTCCGCCGTCAGAGGTCGCTGCGGCCGGGTTGGCGAGGCGGTCACCGGGGGCAATGCAACCGCGGACCATCACGGTGTGCGGCAGGCCACCGAGACCGACGGGACTTCATTGCCGCCGGAGAATGTCGAGGGCAGCTTGACGGTGCCCTCGGCGATGTCACGCATCGTCTGCGCGACCGTGGTCAGCGTCGGATCCGGCCCGTCCGATGATGCCGATGGCGATATACAATCGTTTGCACGTCCTGCAGGGGAGGAAGGGGAACATGCCTTCGCACTCCGAACGCGTCCGCCGGAACTATCCGCCGGGCCCAGACCGGCCATCCGGCCAGGACCCGGATACGGCGAGGCGACCGCCGGAGCCCGGGCGTCGCGACGAAGCGGGCTCCGGGCAGACCGAGCCGCGCCGCCCCGAGCCATCGCCCGCCCGCCCGGACCGTCAATAGCCTTGGCCGTGGCTGACGTCTCGCAGCCGGCCCACAGTGTCATGTCACGCGTGTTTGCCGGAGTGGTTGCTCCGGTTCGGCAACTGCTGTCGGGGCGCGGGATGCCGTCCATTCACGACATCACCACCGACCCCGACGATCCGCCAGAATTCTCCGCCGTGCTCCCGCTGCGCACGGGGAACGTCAGCCCGCCCGGGTACGACGGTCGGGACACCGCGGCGCAGCAGCGCCGCGCCTATCCTGACATCCGGCCACTCGAGCTCGACGTGACCCCGGCGCGCGCGCTCGACGAGTCGGCAGCCGTGGCGCGCCAACTGGGGTGGGACGTGGTCGCCGTCGATCGCGCGCGCGGCGTGCTCGAGGCCGTGGATACGACCTTCTGGTTCCGCTTCACGGACGACATCGTCGTGCGCGTTCGCGAGAGCGCCTTCCGGCTGGAGCCGGAAGCCACGGGCACAGGGACTGCTGTGGCTTCCGGCTTCAGGGGGACGAATCCGGGATCGCGCGTCGACGTCCGCTCGAAATCACGCGTCGGTCGCGGCGACCTGGGCGCAAACGCGCGGCGGATCAGGATGTTTCTCGCCGCGCTCCGCGCCAGACTTGCGCCTTAGGTGCCTGGGCCGGCCGCCGCCGGCGGTCCGCTCCATCGTGCATTAGGCGTTCGGCATTGATAACATCCAGGCATGCGACAGCGCACGCTGGGCACCGGCGGCCTGATCGTGTCTCCGATTGGCCTGGGGTGCATGGGCATGTCGCAATCCTACGGCACGCCGGACGACGAGGAGTCGATCCGCACTGTGCAACGCGCGCTCGACCTGGGCGTGGTGTTCTTCGACACCGCTGACGTCTACGGCAACGGCGGCAACGAACGGCTGATCGAATACGCGCTCGGATCGCGCCGCAAGGACGTGGTGCTCGCCACCAAGTGCGGGTTGGTGGCGCCGGGCGAAGCCTCGAGGCGCGTGGACGGCTCGCCCGCGCACATCTCGGCCGCGTGCGATGCGAGCCTGGCGCGATTGAGGACCGACGTGATCGATCTCTATTACCTCCATCGCGTGGATCCCCGGACGCCGATCGAGGACAGCGTGGGCGCGATGGCGGAGCTCGTTGGCGAGGGCAAGGTGCGGTTCATTGGATTGTCCGAGGCGTCGGCCTCGACGATCCGGCGAGGGCACGCCGTCCACCCGATTGCCGCCGTGCAGAGCGAGTACTCGTTGTGGTTCCGTGAGCCGGAAGGGCACGTGTTGCCGGTGTGCCGGGAGCTCGGCATCGGATTCGTGCCCTTCAGCCCCCTCGGCCGCGGCTTCCTCGCCGGCAGCGTGATCGACGTCGAACAGCTGCCCGCCGGCGATCTGCGCCGGCGCGTGCCGCGTTTCACGGGCGATCACCTGGAACGGAACGTCGCGCTCGTCACCTCGCTGAGCAGGATTGCCGCGGACAAGGGCTGCACGCCTGCACAGCTCTCCCTCGCCTGGCTGTTGGCCAAGGGGGACGACATCGTGCCGATTCCAGGCACGAAGCGGCGCACCTATCTCGAGGAAAACGTCGCGGCTGCAGACATTGTCCTCAGCGCAGCGGAGATTGGGGAACTGGATGCCCTCTTCGCGCTCGACGCTCCTTCAGGCGAGCGCTACCCGGAAGACATGATGCGGCTGGTGGATCGCGTGGGGGGCTAGCGCTCGATCGCAGGACGCGTCTTTCACCTGAAACGGGCCATTGAGATACGGAGGCACGGAGAGCAATTGAGGACCTTGCCTCCGTGTCTCCGAGTCTCCGTGGGCCGTGGCTGCGAAAGGGCGTCAATCACCCAGATGAAGGTTTCGGGCGAGCTCATTCGTGGGGGTTCGTGCCGTCACCGCCGCCCGCATCTGGCGCGCCTCGTGGACGCTGAAGCGCCACTCGCCGCGGCGAGTGTTGCGCACCGCGTCGCGCGACCAGATCGCCCGCATCACGCCGAAGCGGCCATGCTGGGTGGTGCCCAGGAGCAGGTGGCCGATTTCATGCGCAATAGCGCGTCCGAGCAGCGCCGCAAGGTCGGCGGCGGATGCGGATGCCAGCCGCTTGACGCGATCGAGGTAGATGGTGGCCAGCGAGCCGCCCTGCGTGCTGCCGTCAACGAGTGAGTAGCCGAGGGGAAGCGCGCGAGCCGAGTAGGCCTGCGGGGGCGCAGTCACCAGGCGCACTGCGAGCTCGGCGCCGCCGAGCGGCGAGGCACAGCGATCGGCGGCCGTGTCCAGCGGGCACGGCACCCACTGCAGGGCGAACCCGGCCTCGGCAAGGATGGCCCGGGTTTCGTGCAGTGCCGACTCGCTGTCCGACGGCTGGAGCGCCTGGGCGTAGAGGCGTACCACGAGAGGCGTGACCGGGAGGTCGAGAACCGCGCCGGATGCCGACGCTGCGGCCGCAAGAACCAGGAAGACGCCAGGGGCGATGTGAGGTGTGATCGGCATGACGCCACTGTGCGCCTCGCCGCCGGGTGCCTCAATGCATGGGAGGTGACCTGAGGTGACATGTTGGTGACATGGCCCCGATTGTGTGACCCACAATCGTGTTCGCCCTTTTCAAACCGCGTCGAATGCGTCAAATTGGGATCCTCGCCCGTTCATCTGCCGGCTCGGCCGGCCGCCGCCGCCCCGGAAGGTCGCCCATGAACACCGACGTCGAGAGGCCGCTGAAATTCGGGTCGTTCGAGCTGGATCTCCGTTCGCGCGAGTTGCGGAAGGGAACGGCGCGCGTGCGCCTCCAGGACCAGCCGTTCGAGATTCTCCGCCTGATGCTCGAGCGTCCGGGGCACGTCGTGACGCGTGATGAGCTGCGGCACCACCTGTGGCCGGAGGGGACGTTCGTCGACTTCGAGCACAGCTTGAACGCGGCGGTGAAGCGGCTCCGTGCCGCCCTGGGCGACGACGCGGACAACCCCAGCTACGTGGAGACGCTCCCGCGGCGAGGCTATCGCTTCATCGGCCCGGTGGACGAGACCCGCGCCGCCGAGGCCTCTGCGGGCGGCACACCGCGCGTCCGCATGGCGGTGCTGCCCTTTACCTGCCTCGGCGACGAGCAGGGCCAGGAGTACTTCACAGACGGTCTGACCGAGGAGATGATCGCGCAGCTCGGCCGCCTGTGCCGGGGCCGCATCGGCGTGATCGCGCGGCAGTCGTCGATGACGTTCAAGGCCACCACGCGCGGGGCGCGCGAAATCGGCCAGGCGCTGCGTGCGGGCTACCTCCTCGAAGGCAGCGTCCGCCGCGAGGGAGACCGCGTGCGAATCACGGCGCGGCTCGTGGAAACGGCGGGCGAGACGAATCTGTGGGTCGAAACCTACGAGCGTCACCTGACCGACTACTTGTCCGTTCAGGCGGAGGTGGCGGCCCGCATCGCCCGATCGCTGGCGATGGAGCTCGCGCCCGAGCCGCCGAGCTCCAGCCTCGTCGTGCGCTCGCCCGATACAGCCGCCTATCAGGCGTACCTCAAGGCGCGCTACGCCTGGAACAAGCCTGGCGACGAGGCGGTCGAAGAGGCGCTCGCGTACTTCCAGCAGGCCATCGGCGCCGATCCGTCATATGCGCCCGGGTACTCGGGCCTTGCCCGCGCGCACGTCTCGCTGGCCGAGCGCTACCATGAGTGCCCGCGTCTCGCGCTCGAAAAGGCGCGCGACGCGGCGGAGCGCGCGCTACAGCTCGATCCGGCCTTGTCGGAAGCGCACCTCGCGCTTGGCGAGGTACGGAGGATGCTTCAGTGGGACACGCGGGCGGCACGGTCGGCCTACTCACAGGCGATCGCGCTCAATCCGAGCTACGAGACGGCGCACCGCGCGTACGCGTTGATGCTGACCTCGCTCGGGCGCCACGCCCAGGCCATTCGTGAAGCGGACCGCGCCCGCGAGCTCGATCCGCTCTGCCTGACGGTCAACACGAGCGCCGCCTGGGTGCGATACGCGGCGGGTGATTACGCCTCCGCGATCGAGGTGTGCCTGCATACCATCGGGATTGACGACCTCTATTACCCGGCGGCGCGGCGGCTGCTGGGCGCCGCGTATCTGCAGCTCGGGCGGGAGAAGGACGCGCTGCAGGTGCTCGAGACGGCGTGCGAGGCCGGCGGAGTCGACCCGGTGGCGATGGCCTGGCTGACGCACGCGCGCGCCGTGCTCGGCCATCGTGCGGAGGCGGCCGGCTTGTTGACGAAGCTGGAGCGCCTCGCGCGCCAGCGGTACGTGCCCCCGTACCACCTCGCCATCGCCCATGCCGGCCTCGGCGATATCGACATGGCATTCGACGCGCTCGCACGTGCCGCCGAGGATCGCGATCCGCTGATCCTGAACGTTGCCGTCGACCCGCGCTTTGCCCCGTTGCGCGGCGACCAGCGCTACCTCGCGCTTGTCTCGCGCCTCGGGCTATAGGGACGCTCGCTGTCGTTCACGCTTCCCGGTTCTCGCTTCTCTGTTCGTGTTCAGGTTCGGGGTTCGGTTCTGGCTTCAGTGTTCGCGGTTCTGGTTCGGGGTTCGCGGTTCTGGGCTCGACGCCCTGCTTCGTCGCTCAGGCCGTGGGAATCACCCACCGAACCCTGAACCCCGAAGCCAGAACCTGAACCATGAACCCTAAGCATGACCTTTGAACCCCGAACCCCGAACTCCGAACCCCGAACCCCGAACCATGAACCTTGAACCTTGAACACGAACCAAGAACCGAGAACTGCGAACTGAACTCTGAACCTGAACACGAACCGAGCAGCGAGAACACAGAAGTGTGAACGACTGAGGGGCTGACACCTGTTTTTACAACCTCCTAACAAATCGGGCCGGACCACGGGAGTACCCTCTTGGCGCCGTGATTCCAGGTTGGCTTGTTCTCGGAGTGTCTTTTCTTGTCTCGACCGCGGCCGGGGCCGCCGCGCAGATCAACACGGGAGAGATCAGCGGCGTCGTCAGGGACAGCTCCGGGGGCGTCTTGCCGGGTGCCACCGTCACGGCGACCCATTCGGCCAGCGGCACGACGGTCGAGCGCGTGACCGATAGTGAAGGGCGCTTTTTTCTCCCTGCGCTTCGCATTGGGCAGTGGGATATCGAGGCGACGCTGTCAGGCTTTGCCCCGCAGGCCCAGCGGGGCGTTGTCCTCGAGATTGGCCGTTCGCTGACGCTGGAGTTCTCGCTGGGGGTCCAGGGATTGACGGAACAGGTCGTCGTCGAGACGACCGCGCCACTCCTGCAGAGCACGACCGCCGAGATCAGCGACATCATCGAGAACCGGGAGGTCGTCCAGCTGCCGCTCAACGGCAGAAATTTCCTCGTGCTCGCCCAGTTGAGCGACGCGGTCGTGATTCCGCCGGGTGGCACGCGCGGCGAGGCGCTGCAGCAGGCGGGCCCTCTTCCCAACGTGGGCGGCCAGCGATCCGGCCACAACATCTATCTGCTGGACGGGACGAAAATCACCGACGAGCTGTTCAACAACATGGTGATCAACCCGTCGGTCGACTCGATCGAGGAGTTCAGGATCCAGAAGTCGATGTACGCCGCGGAGTTCGGCGGCAAGGCCTCGGCGCTCATCAACGTGGCGACCAAGGCGGGCTCCAACTCATTTCACGGCAGCCTGTTCGAGTTTCATCGCGACGACGCGTTCGACTCGCCGAACTACTTCCAGCCGGCCAACCAGTCCATTCCCCCGCTTCGTCAGGATCAGTTCGGTGGCAGCCTGGGCGGCCCGATCGTCCTGAACCGCTCGTTCTTCTTCGGCAGCTTTGAAGGTCAGCGCATGAAACGGTCGCTGACCCGCGCGTTCTCGGTACCGCCGGCCGCCGTTCGCGCCGGCGATTTCACTGGCTTCGGACCGATCTGCGATCCGCTGACGATTCCGACGACCGGTGCATGCGCGCCGTTCCTGGACAACCGGATCCCGGCGGGCCGAATCGACCCGCTCGCGACGGCGTTCCTGCAGGAGGTGGCGCTGCCGACCTCGGGCGCCCAGGTTCAGAACCTGACGTCGATCGAAGAACAGGATCGGGAGCTCGATCAATTCAGTGTGCGGCTCGATCACACACTGGGAAATGCAGACCAGCTGTTCGCGCGCTTCAGCACGTTCGACGCCGAGGAGACTCAACCGTTCGGCACGAGCGCCCTCCAGGAGGCGCTCGTCCCGGGATTCGGCCGTTCGTTGACGACGAAGACGCGAAATTTCGTCGCCGCCCACACGCACATCTTGAGCAACTCGCTCCTGAACGAGCTGCGGTTCGGCTGGATGCGCGTCGAGGGCGGGCAGTTGAGCCTCAATCGGGGTACCGACTTCGCGTCGCAGGTGGGGCTGCTCGGCGTCACGAGCGATCCCCGCGACGTCGGGTTCCCGCAGATTTCAACGGGCGGACTGTTCAGCACCATGGGCGATCCCACGGTCTTCACGACGCGGAACAATCAACACTTCGAGCTCTTCGACAACGTCACGCTGGACCGCGGCGGGCACCGCTTCAAGTTCGGCGCCTATTACTTCCATCTGATGCTCAGGCCCGAGCAGCCCGACAACGCCCGCGGCGCCTTCACCTACACAGGGCAGTTCTCGGGGAACGCGTTCGCCGACTTCCTGCTTGGCTACCCGACGTCGGCGGTCTCCGGCATTGGCCGCGGCGACGAGAACGGCCGGACGAACTGGCTCCACCTGTACGCCCAGGACGACTGGCGGGCGCGAGAGAACCTC
>DATDHP010000089.1:0-2864 GCA_036521515.1 Vicinamibacterales bacterium | reverse complement strand
CGAGTGCCGCCACGACGAGGTGTGGCGGCTCGAACGACTTGTTGACCACCATGCCTGAACGCACGTTACCGGGCGCACCGCGATGCCGACTATGCGAATTCGGCGGCGCGCCAGATCACGAACCACAGAGGCAACAGTGGCACAGAGACCAATTTCGACTGAGACCAGGGTCGAACAACCGCACCGATGTTCATCGAGTTTCGCGCGCTGGAAGCGCTGAGTGCCAGTTCAGAAGCTCTGTGTCTCCGGTCTCTGCGGTTCGTGATCTGCCGCGCCGGAAACGCATAGGCGCACTCGCCGGCGGTTCGTATCCTCGCGAGTGCTGCAGGTGCAGCGACGGCCAGTCCGCGTTCAGCTTCCGGAGAGCGTCCATGTTCACAGACACGACAGTCAAGCCGCCTGCGACCGTTCCGGCGACCGCCGCCAGCATCGTTGACTTTTTCTCTGCCGCCGAGGCGCGAACCGACCGGTGGCGGCAGCTCTCCGCGGTGGTGCGGGCCTGGCAGGCGGCGGCCACTCGCGGCCGGCCCGCGGACTCGCTGTTGGCGGAGGCCCTGGGCCTGTTCGGCGACATCGCGTCGCTGGAGTTCTTCTTCGCCTACCCGGGCCCGCGTCTGATGGCCGTGATCGAGCAGGCGCTCGCGGAGCGCAACCCCGGCGTCTCGCTGCGGCTGGTGCAGCAGGTGTCAACCGCGCTGCTGACGAATGCGTACCGCCACGACAGCGGGGCGTGGGATCCGCTGCAGGACGAGGCGGCGCACCAGGCCGACCTGTTGCCGCCCGATCTGCAGGCGGGCAACGGCCACAAGCCGTACTTCGAGACGCTCGTCGTCACCCCGGCCGACCCGTCGCAGTGGGACCGCGCCCGACACGACTTGAAGCGCCTGCGGCGCGCCGATGATGCCTTCCTCTACGAGATCGTGCAGGTCGGCACGTTCGAGGACGCGGTCATCGGCGCCGTCTTCAATTACAACGTGCAGGCGGTGGTCATCAGGGACGGGTTCGAGTACCGCTCACGCCACGACATGCCGGTGCTGCGCGAGTTTCTGCTGCGGCACCTGGATGGCGAGGACGCGAGCACCGCGCCCGGCGCGCTGGCCACGGCGCTGGCGCGCGCCGTCAAGCGGTACCGCCCGGAGCTCGACGTCTACCTGCTCACCGATCGCGCCATCGAGGAGCTGGCGGGCAGCGACGAAGCGGCGCCGCTGCGCCGCATCTTCCACAATGTCGAGGAGCTGCTGGAGCTGCACCTTGCCATCCTCGACGGGGTCAACGATCGCTACGACACGCCGTACTTCAACAACCTGAAGAAGTACGCCCAGCGTCCGATCGGCACCTTCCACGCATTGCCCATCGCCCGCGGCAAGTCGGTGTTCCGCTCGAACTGGATCCGGGACATGGGGCACTTCTACGGCACCAACCTGTTCCTCGCCGAATCGTCGGCCACCAGCGGCGGGCTCGACAGCCTGCTGGAGCCGACCGGCAACATCAAGAAGGCCCAGGACATGATGGCGCGCGCGTTCGGCGCGAAGCGGGCGTTCTTCGCGACCAACGGCACCTCGACCTCGAACAAGATCGTCGTGCAGGCGATCTGCCGGCCCGGCGACATCGTCATCGTCGATCGCAACTGCCACAAGTCGCACCACTACGGGATGGTGCTGTCCGGTGCGCAGCCGTATTACGTCGAGGCCTATCCGCTGACCCAGTACTCGATGTACGGCGCCGTCCCGACCGCCACCATCAAGAAAGCGCTCCTCGACTGCCAGGCCCAGGGCACGCTCGACCGCGTCAGGGCGGTGGATCTCACCAACTGCACCTTCGACGGGCACATGTACAACCCGGCGCAGGTGATGGAGGAGTGCCTGGCGATCAAGCCCGACCTGATCTTCCTCTGGGACGAAGCGTGGTTCGGCTTCGCGCGATTCAACGCCTTCCATCGCCGGCGCACCGCCATGGCGGCGGCGGCCACGCTGACCGCCCGCTACCGCGACCCGGCCTATCGCGGGCAGTACGCGCGCTTCGCCGCCTCGATCGGGGCGATCGAGCCGGGCAATGCCGCACTCCTGAACACGCACCTGCTGCCCGACCCGGACAAGGTGCGCATCCGCGTGTACCAGACCTGCTCGACGCACAAATCGATGTCGGCGCTGCGCCAGGGCTCCCAGATACTCGTCTGGGACGAGGACTTCCACCACGTCGAAGGATGCTTCCAGGAGGCGTTCCTCGCGCACACCTCGACCTCGCCCAACCTGCAGATCATCGCGTCGCTCGACGTCGCCCGGCGCCAGATGGAGCTCGAGGGCTACGAGCTGACCATGCGCGCCACCGAGGTCGCGCTCCGCATCCGGCGCGAGATCAACGGCCATCCGCTGATCTCCCGCTACTTCCACGTCACCACGCCCGCCGAGATGGTGCCCCTCGAGTTCCGCGCGTCGGCGATCGACGACTACGGCCGGCCACACTCGAACTGGCGGGAAGTGCTCCACGCCTGGGACGAGGACGAGTTCGCGCTCGATCCGACCCGGCTGACGCTCGTCTGCGGCAGCGCCGGGTTCGACGGCACGCGGTTCAAGGGACTGCTGGCGGAACGCTTCGACATCCAGGTCAACAAGACCTCGCGCAACAGCGTGCTGCTGCAGACCAACATCAACAACACGCGCAGCGACGCGGCGCTGCTGGTCAAGGCGCTCGCCGATCTGTCGCGCGAGATCGACCAGCAGCTCGCGCAAGGGGGCGCGCCGGAGCGCGCCTCCTTCGAGGCGCGGGTGCGCTCGCTCATGACCGACGTGCCCGATCTGCCGAACTTCAGCCGCTTCCACGACTCCTTCCGCGACGACGCACGCGGCGCGTCCAACGAGGGACAC
>DATDHP010000088.1:0-5978 GCA_036521515.1 Vicinamibacterales bacterium | reverse complement strand
GGACGTCCGGATGCTGCGCGAGCAGGTACCACGCCCAGGCCGTGGCCAACGCCGTTGTTTCGTGGCCGGCCAGGAAGATCGTCATGACCTCGTCACGAAGCTGTCGATCGGTCATGCCTTCGCCGGTGTCCGGGTCGCGCGCAGCCAGCAGCAACGAGACAAGGTCGCTGCCCACCGCGCCGGTACCGCGGCGTTGCTCGATCACGGCGAAGATAGTGCGATCGAGGACGGCAAGCGCGCGTCGGAAGCGGCGGTTCCGCGGCGTGGGCCAGCTGTCGGTGAAGCCAAGCCTCCAAAAACTCTCACCGATGTACTCGTTGACCACCGACCAGGCTCGAGCCGTGTCGGCGAGCATTTGAGGATCGGAGCCAAGCATCGCCCTGAGGACGATCGTCTCCGTCAGGTGCATCATCTCCTGCAGGACGTCCACCGAACCGTTCGCGGACGCGACCGCGCCCCAGCGGTTGGCCGTCGCCGTGGCCTCCTCCGCCATCACGCAGGTCATCGCGGCGATGCGCTCACGGTGAAAGGCCGGTTGTGCGATGCGGCGCTGGCGCAGCCAGAAGGCGTCCTCGCTCGTCACGAGCCCGTTGCCGAGCGCGACCTTCAGCTTCTGGTACAGCGGACCCTTGTGATAGTTGCGGGCATTGTCCTGGAGCACATGGCGAATGTCGTGGGGATCGATGACAAGGTATCCGTTGCGCGGGCCGATCTTGAGGTAGCTGACGTCCCCGTAGCGCATGGCGGCGTCCATGTAGACGCCAATGGCATCCCGCCTCATCGCCGGCATCATGCCGAGCAGCGGCAGCCCGGGAGGACCCGGAGGGCGGCGATGCGGGCGGCCGGCGACGAATGGAAACACGAGGGCTCCTTCGATGGGATCAGGGAAAGTCTAGCGCACAGGCCGGAGATACCGTGGCCTCCGCCTTCAGGCGGAAGATCCGGTTCTCTTCCGGTTGAAGCCGGAAGCCACAGCAGTCCAATACACGGCCGGAAGGTCTGGTATTCTCCCGGATGCTGTGGAAGTCGCCGCACCGCTCTCGGGTGGCGTCGTCGAGCGTGCCATGCTCGAAGATCTTGCGGCGGCCAGTCGCATCCTCGCCGATCAGGAGGTGTTCGACGCGGCCGGTCACGTGTCGATGCGACACCCGGGGCACGCCGAGCGGTTCCTGATGTCCCGCTCGCTGGCGCCGGCGCTGGTGACCGCCGACGACATCATGGAGCTCACGTTGGAGTGTGAGGTCTGCGACGCACGCGGGCGCCGCGCGTTTCTCGAGCGCTTTCTGCACGGCGCCATCTACCGCACGCGACCGGACGTGATGGCGATCGCGCATGGCCATTCGCCCTCGGTGATCCCGTTCGGCCTCGTCGCGACGCCGATGCGAGCGACCTATCACAACGCCGCGTTCCTGGCCGCGGGTGTGCCGGTCTTCGACATCCGCGACCGGTTCGGCGCCACCGACATCGTCATCAACAGCGCCGAAAGGGGAGCCGCGCTTGCCGAGGCGCTCGGCGACAAGTCGGTCCTGCTTTTGCGTGCGCACGGTGTCGTGGTCGTCGGGCCGAGTCTCCAGGCCGCGGTGTTCCGGGCGGTCTTCACCGAGGTCAGCGCCCGGGTCCAGTTGCAGGCGGCGGTGCTCGGGGGGCCAATCGCGGCGCTCGACGAAGAGGAAGGCCGCCGGGCCGACACCATCAATCTGGCGACCCTGGGCCGCTCGTGGGAGCTGTGGAAGAGGCGGGTCACGTGATGAAGCAGCAGCTCGTGGACGCGATTCGCATGCTCGAGCGCGCCGCGATCATCGACCACAACGGCCACTGCAGCGCCCGGCGCGACGCGAACGCCTTCTACATCAATTCAGGGGCGTCGGTGCGCGGCGCCCTGACGGTCGACGACATCGTCACGGTCGATCTCGACGGCAACCTCGTCGAGGGCAGTGCCAGGCCGCCTCTCGAATTCCATATCCATTCCGAGGTGTATCGCGCGCGGCCCGACGTCAACGTCGTCATGCACACGCATCCGCAATGGTCGACGTTTCTCACCATGGTCGGTGTGCCGTTCAGGCCGGTTTACGCACAGGGCGTGCTGCTCGGCGACATCCCGCTGATGGACTCGCCTCTCTCCGTGAACACGAAGGCGATGGGCGAGGAGCTCGCGGCAACCCTCGGTCGCGGCCCGGCGGCCCTGCTCAAGGCTCACGGCGTGGTGATCGTTGGCGCCGACATCGTCGAGTGCTTCGCATTGGCCGCGTATGTCGAGGAGAACGCGTACCGTCAGTACATGGCCATGCAGATTGGCGAACCGTACGTCTTCAGCGAAGCGGAGCAACAGGCCTGCCGCGACAAGCTGTGGTCGCCAAGCCTTTTCAAGAAGACGTGGGACCACTATTACTCGAAGATTCGCGATTCGTGATTCGTGATTCGTGATTTGAGAGTCCCGAGTCACGAATTCATTCTGGCGAATCACGAATCAATTACGAATCACGAATGACCGATCGTCGCTTCAATCAACGCGCGCAATTCGGGAGTGACCCGGGGTTCGAGCCCGAACCACGCCTGCCAGGCCGGCCGGGCCTGGTGAAGCAGCATTCCAAGGCCGTCTACCGTGCGGTTGCCACGTCGCCGCGCCGCCGCAAGCAGCGGCGTCTCCAGCGGAACGTAGACGATGTCGCACACCAGCGCGCCAATCGGGAGCGCGTCGAGCGCAAGATCGAGCGGCGGCTGACCGGCCATCCCCTGGCTGGTAGTGTTGACCAGCATGGCGGCGCCGCCCAGCGCGGCGTTGCGCTCCGCCCAGCGCACGGCCGCAACAGGCGGTCCAAACTCCCGCGCAAGCGCCTCTGCGCGCGCGAACGTCCGGTTCATCACGCGGATCTCGATCGCACCCCGCTCGGCAAGGCTGTACACCACTGCCCGCGCGCCGCCGCCGGCGCCGATGACGGCAACCGGTCCCGCATCAGCGCGCCATTCAGGCTGCTGCTGCAGGATGTTGTGCACGAAGCCATAGCCGTCGTTGTTCGTTCCCGCCAGCGACCCGTCCGGCCGCACGACGACGCAACTGATGGCGCCGATGCGCCGCGCCACGGGATCGACCGCATCGACCATCGCGAGGGCTCGTTCCTTGTGCGGAATCGTCAGGTTGCAGCCGGAGAAGCCGAGCGGCGCCAGCGCCCGCAGCGCCGGCTCGAGAGTGTCCGGTGCAATCGCGAGCGGCACGTAGGTTCCTGCCAGTCGATAGTGTGCAAACCAGTGATTGTGAAGCGCCGGAGAGCGCGAATGCATGACCGGCCAACCCATGACGCCGGCAAGGAGGAAACGATCGGAGCTGGACATGGCGACGATCAAACCGGTTCTCTACGAACGCTTCGAACGCTGGAGGAGAGCATCGTAGTCGGCTGGCGTGTCGACGTCGGTCACGCACCCCTCGTCATCGACCTCGACGTTGACGAGCGAGCCTTCGTGAGCGTGAACCACCGCCTTCGCGCCGCCGGCGAGCGGCGCGCGGCGCAGTTCATCGAACACCGCGCGATCGAAGAGAACCGGATGCCCGTGACGCTCGCCGATCGCCGGCCGCACGATCGGCGGACGATGGCGACGCCACGCATCGACGACCGCGCGAACGGTCGTTTCCTTTACCATGGGCACGTCCACGAGCGTCATCAATATCGCCTCCAGGTTGGCGCGTCCCGCTGCGTCGACGCCAACCCAGAGGGACGACAATTGCCCGCGCGCCGGGTCGGCGTTGCGGACCACGCGCGGCATGGCGGCCACGCGATCGCCTTCGAGGGCCGCGACGATGGCGTCGTGATGCGTTCCCGTCACCACGATGACCTCGTCGATGCCGGCGGCATGAAATGTCCGCGCCACACGGACAACGAACGGGTGACCGTCCCCATCGCGCAGGAGCGCCTTGGGCGTTCCCATACGGGTGGACTCACCGGCGGCAAGCACGATGGCGGCCAGCACCGCCGTCAGTTTCCCTCACAATTGCGTCAAATTGCACAAGGTAAAGCACTTCGGGCACTATTGACTTCGCCGCGCGCAATTCCTACACTTGCCGAGCTTTTGAACCCGAGCGCGTCCGGGCCGCCGTTTCATCGTGGCTTCATATTCCGCTTGTGAGCGGTCCATGGGCGCCTGAGATTGTCTCAGGCTTCGCGCGCATCGGAGGGATACGGCTATGGCCAACGGCACTATCGCACGCCTCCTCATCGACAAGGGTTTCGGGTTCATCCGTGATGAGGGTGGCATCGAACACTTCTTCCACCGTAGCGCAGTCCGGGGTGCGGTTTTCGAGCTGCTCCGCGAAGGCCAGCGCGTGGAGTTCTCGGCCGAAGAGTCCTCCAAGGGCCCGAGGGCCGGCGACGTACGTTTGATCGAGAGCTGAACGCTTCTCGGCTCCCGGCCCCCGTGGGGGCCGGGTGAACGTCCCTGTGCCGCCAACCCGGATCCGCGCAGGCGGCCGTCTCCGCCTCATACTCGTCCTCCTCGTACTGGCTGCGGCTGCCTCCGCTCTGTACGCGTTCATGCAGATCGGCAACTACCTCACCCGAGAAGATCCGCTCACCAGGGCCGACGCGATTTTCGTCCTCGCGGGCACGCGCCTGGTGCGGCCTCTCGAAGGAGCCGATCTCTATCTCGAAGGATATGCACCGACGCTCGTCATGTCGCGGGCATTGGACGAAGAGCGCGCGATCAACGACATCGCCCGACGAGGGCATGCCTTTGCGAGCGACGCGGAGCGCGCGCGCGATGTGTTCGCGTCCCTGGGCATCCCGCGCGCCGCGATCCTGATCCCCGATGGCAGGCATGACAGCACTGCGGAGGAAGCGATTACGCTCCGCGCGCTCGCCATCGAGCGGGGATGGAAGCGCGTGATCGTCGTGACATCGAAATATCACCTGCGACGCGGCGGCTTCGCCATGCGGCGCGAGCTGCGCGGCACGGATGTCCAGGTGATCATGCGCGGCAGCCGGTACGATGGGATGCGGGGGGAGCGGTGGTGGACGCGCCGCGCGGAGGCGAGGTGGGTGGTCTCCGAGCTGCCGAAGCTGGTTGCCTATGTCCTTGGATTGGGTGCGTACTGGGGTTGAGCTGGCGCGAGGAGGAGTTCAGGTACACAGAACCTCCGCCTGAAGCGGAAGCCACGGCCGTTTGACTGGAGTTGGGCTGCCGCAGCGGGGGGACCCGCCTTGCCTGAGTGCAAACGTCGCCTGCGGTCCCCTTACGCCTCCGAGCGGATATTTCCCGCTCGCGGTCCTTTCGCTGACGGTTCCTCGTCGAAACTGACGCGCTGCCCCTCGTTGAGCTGTTCGAAGCTGCCCGCTTTAACCGAGCTGCGGTGGAAGAACCACTCCTGCCCGCCGTCGTCGCGAATGAACCCGAACCCCCGATCCCGAACCAACCGCTTAATCGTGCCGTTCGCCATCGTCGAACCTCCGCGGCCGTGGCATCCACGACCTGGCAGGGCGGAATCCAAGTTCCGTTCCACGGCTAGGTAAACCAGCTCCGCCATCCCGCGGCGGGCTTCAGCTCCCCGCTCGCCGGCTGGAGCGTAAGCACCTGTTCAGCTACGGCACGGGCAAACGTCGAGTCTGCCGTGATCACGAGGGATGCGATACGGCGGCGCGCGACGACGCGGGACAGGTCGGCCGCAAACCCCGCCACGTCTCCAGGCGGCAAGGAGGCGTTCGGATGCTCCGCAAGGAGCAGGCGCGGGTCAAGCGCGAGCGCGCGCCCCAGCCGGACGCGCAGCCTCAGCAACGCGCTCAGTTCGGTCATTGGAGCACGCAGGTCCTCATCGGAGAGGCCAACCTCGTCCGCGAGCCGCCGCACGCGCGCGCGGACGTCCTCCGGCAAATCGTCCAGTTCAAGAGACAGAGGCATCGCCAGGTTCTGTTCGGCCGTCAGGTGATCGAGCAGCACGGCCCGCTCGCTGAGGAGCCCGAACTGGTCGAGCGTGTCCACCCAGTCGCTCGCAT
>DATDHP010000087.1:0-6407 GCA_036521515.1 Vicinamibacterales bacterium | reverse complement strand
TCGGTCTCGACCGCCTCGAGCCGGAGCGGACGTATGTGTTCGCCGCCAACCACCAGAGCACGTTCGACATCCCCATCCTCTTCTGGTCGCTGCCGTACCAGCTTCGGATCATCGCCAAGCAGTCGCTCGGAAAGTTTCCATTCCTTGGATGGCACCTGCGCCGCACCGGGCACATGCTCGTGGACCGGCGTCGCCCGAACCCGGCCAGGATCTTCGGCTGGGCGTCGCGGCTGACGTCGGACGGGTTGTCAGTGGTGCTCTTCCCGGAGGGCACGCGCAGTCGCGACGGCCGTGTCGCCCGGTTCAAGGGCGCCACTTTCTATTTGGCGCTCGAAGCGGCGCTGCCAGTGGTGCCGCTCTCCATCGTGGGCAGCCGTCACGTCATGCTCAAGGGACGGCTCGCCACCTGTCCCGGTGATGTGAAGCTCGTCATCCACGCGCCGATCGTCACGGCGGGAATCGGCGGCTCCCATGCCAGGGAGTTCGCGGAACGCGTCCGTCAGGTTCTCACGCCCGACGCGGAGTCCGATACCACGGCGGAGGTGGGGCGGACCTTCACGGTCCGCCCGGGCGAGCCGCAAGGGCTCGCCCCACACACATGAATTTCTCCGTAGCGCCTGAGCTCGCGTCAATCGTCCGACCGGGCGTGTTGTGGCTCGACGGGGCGGCGGTCGTCGAGCGCGACACCCGTATGGATGGCCCGCTGGAAGCCGCGGAGGTCGCGGTGCGCGAGGCCTTCCGGCTGAAGCCGGAAGCCACAGACATTGGTGGCTTCCGCCTTCAGGCGGAAGAAGTTCGGACGATGTACAAGCGCATCGGGCTCGATCCGACGAAACGACGCCCGTCCTCCGAGGCGTTGCTGCGGCGCGTGCGCAGGGGCGAGCCTCTCCCGCGCATCAACTCGATGGTGGACGTCTGCAACTGGTGCTCGCTGGAGTTCCAACTGCCGTACGGCCTGTACGACGCCGCGCGGATCGAGGGCGACGTCGTGCTGCGCCTGGGCCACGAGGGCGAGTCGTACGCGGGGATCAGGAAAGACGACGTGCACGTGGGCGGACGGATCACGCTGGCCGATCGCGTCGGGGCGTTTGGCAACCCGACGTCCGATTCGGCGCGCACCATGGTAACCACGTATACCACCCGGGCCCTCGTCGTGGTGTTCGCTCCGCACGAGCTCGAATCATCCCGTCTCGAGCGCGTGGTCGAGGTGACAGCCGCGCGTATGCTCGAGTTCACGGGAGGCACGGCTCGTGATGTCATTCCTGGTGGAGGTCGGACGGACATCAAGCGGTAGCCGGCTGCTGGCAGTTGGCAGCCGTTGTTCGGATGCTGCCGGCTACCAGAGACTGCCGGCCGCCTGCTGCCCGCTGCCGGCTATTGCGTCACACAAGAACCGTAATCAATACGAACAGCAGCCACCCGATGAGCACGACGGCGATGGCGCGCGCGGTGCTCTTGTAGTCGAGCGCCTGGCGCACGGCAACGACCGTAGCGGCGAGCAGCCAGAAGGCCACCACCACGCGCACGAGCCCGCCCAGCAGAGGGATGAATCCGAAAAACGCGAAGACGTTCGGCGCGTACGAAAAGCCAATCACGCGCAGCAGTTCGCCCATGTTCGTGTGGGTCCCGGGCTCGGCCAGCAGGCGCCCGCCGATCAGGTAGGTCACGCCCGCCCACATGATCCAGCCGATGAGCGCGGCCAGCGTTTCCTGCACGAGCGGGAAAGGTCCGCGCATCAATCCGGCTCCGATCCCGGCCGCGATGCTGGCCACGACGACGACCACCACGGCCTGCCCGTTGGCCGACGGACTGGCCTCGATCTCCTCGAACGTGGATGGCTGCAGTGTCAGCACGCCGGCGAGCCGCTCGCCAAAAGTCATGGCGGAAATCATTGCATGGTGCGGGCCCGGTAAGCGCTTTTTCGCGACGACGTCACACCGGGATGAGGCACCGGGCGATTCAGCCGTATTGTCCCCGGTGCCTCATTGCCTCGGTGTGTCGAAATCAAGCAAAACGATCTAGGATCAAGCCTCTTGCACGTTTCAGCCATCATCGCCGCAGGCGGTCGCGGCGCCCGCTTCGGCGGCGATCGTCCGAAGCAGCTGCTGACGCTCGCCGGCCAGCCAATCCTGCAGCGGAGCATCGACGCGTTCCTCCGCAGCCCGCTGGTCCACGACGTCGTCGTCGCGCTCCCCTGCGATCTTTTCGCTGCGCCCCCCGAATACCTTCGCCGCGGTGACCGGCGCATCGACCTCGTCGAGGGGGGCGAGCGGCGCCAGGATTCGGTGGCGAACGCGTTTGCGCGCGTGGCCGACCGCGCGGACGTCGTCGTCATCCACGACGCGGTGCGCCCGCTGGTCAGCGTCGATCTGATCAGGCGCACGATCGAAGCAGCGGCCGAAACCGGCGCGGCCATTGCCGCCGTCCGCGCCCGCGACACGGTCAAGCGCGGTGATGCCTCGGGGCTGATCACGGCCACGCTGCCGCGCGACGAGATTTTCCTGGCGCAGACGCCGCAGGCGTTCCGCACCTCGGTGCTGCGCGACGCCCTGGCGGCGGCCGGCGGCGGCATCTCCGTGACCGACGAAGCCGCGCTGGCCGAGTGTGCCGGATATCGCGTGAAGCTGGTGGACGGCGATCCGCGCAACCTGAAGATCACGACCTCCGACGATCTGGCAATGGCCGAGCGCCTGATGCACGCCATCCCGGCGGTGCCGGCACTTCGTATTGGCAACGGCTACGACCTGCACCGGCTCGTCGGCGGGCGCCCGCTCGTCCTGGGGGGCGTCACGATTCCGTTCGAGAAGGGACTCCAGGGCCATTCGGATGCGGACGCGGTCTGCCACGCGATTACCGACGCGATTCTCGGCGCGGCGGGCGCCGGGGATATCGGCCGCCACTTCCCGGACACGGATGCGGCGTGGACAGACGCGAACAGCGTCGGCTTGCTGGCGGCCGCCGGCGGGATCATCCGCGCCAGCGGATGCTCGATCGTCAACATCGATGTCGTCGTGATCGCGCAGCGTCCGAAGATCGGGCCACACGTGGACGCCATGCGTACCAACATCGCGCGCGCGCTGGCCATTGCGCCCGAACAGGTAAGCGTGAAGGGCAAGACGAACGAGGGCGTCGACTCGATGGGCGCCGGCGACTCGATCGCCGTGCACGCCGTGGCGCTGCTCACGCGACGCTGAGCGTCGCCGGGGTCAGACCCCGATGACGCGGAGGCGCGGTACGTCTGACGCATGCGCCGGGAACCGAAGACCGTAGACTGAAGACCGAAGACGATGCGCGTCAGGTTCGCTCCCAGCCCCACCGGCCAGCTTCATGTCGGCAACGCGCGCACCGCGCTCTTCAACGCGCTGCTCGCGCGCGGCCAGGGCGGCACCTTCATCCTGCGCATCGAGGACACCGACAGGGAGCGCTCGACGAGGGACTCGGAGCGCGCCATCATCGAGGATCTCCGCTGGCTGGGCCTCGACTGGAACGAGGGTGTCGAGGCCGGCGGTGAACACGGCCCGTATCGACAGACCGAGCGCCTCCACATCTACCGCGCGCACGCGGTGGAGCTTCTCGCGAAGGGGTCCGCGTACCATTGCTTCTGCTCCGAGGAGCAGCTCGAGGCGGATCGCCAGGGTGCGTTGAAGGAAGGGAGGCCGCCGATGTATCCCGGGCGCTGCCGCGTCGTATCCCAGGACGAGGCGCGCCACCGTATGGAGAGCGGCGAGAAGGCGGTCATCCGCTTCCGCGTGCCCGCGGACCGCGAAGTCGTTTTCAACGACGTCGTGCGCGGCGAGGTGCGCTTCAGCACCGACGTCATCGGCGATCCGGTGCTCGTGCGGTCCGACGGTGTCCCCGCCTACAACTACGCCGTCGTCATCGACGATGCGCTGATGGAGGTGACGCACGTGATCCGAGGCGAGGATCACATCTCGAACACGCCGCGGCAGATCCTGTTGTACGAAGCGTTCGGGTGGGAATCGCCGATCTTCGCGCACGTCTCGCTCGTGATGGGGCCGGACCACAGCCCGCTGTCGAAGCGCCACGGCGCGACCTCCGTGAAGGAGTTCCGCGATCGCGGGTACCTGCCGGAGGCCTTGACGAATTACCTCGCTCTCATCGGCTGGTCTCCGGGGGAAGGCGAGGAGCTGCTGCCGCTCGAGGAGCTGGCGAAACGTTTCCGGCTGGAGGACGTCGGGCGCAGTGCGGGCGTGTTCGACGTCGAGAAGCTGGCGTGGGTCAACCGGCATTACCTGAAGCTGGCCGCGCCCGATCGGCTCGCGACGGAGTCGGTGCCGCACTTCCAGCGCGCGGGATGGATCGCCACGCCAACGCCGGCGGAACTCGCGTTCCTCGCAGAGGTCGTCCCGCTGGCCGCGGCCTCGGTCGATCGCCTCGAGCAGGTGCCGGCGCGCCTCCGGTTCCTCTTCGACTATTCGGCATCACGCGCGCTGGGGGACTCGGCGATCAGGGCGGAGGCCGAGGCGGCGCGCGCCGTTGTCGCCGCGCTCGTCGAGGAGCTCGCGACGAGCCAGCCGTTACGAGATCGCGACATGTTCCGCGCGATGGCGGCGCGGGTCCGCGAGCGCACGGGACAGAAAGGGAAGGCGCTGTTCCACCCCATGAGGCTCGTGCTCACGGGCGAGGCCGAAGGACTGGAGCTCGATCTCGCGGTGCCGGCCATCGAGCGCGGGGCGGCGATCGTCTCGCGTATCCCGGACGCCCGCGAACGGGCAACGCTGTTTCTGCATGAGCTGGATAGCGCGCCGAACCAAGATAAACTACTCAGTTAATCGCCTCTCCAACTGAGCGGCCGTGATCATTTACGGGATTCATCCCGTGCTCGAAGCCCTGCGCGCGCGACGGGTGAAGGAGCTTCGCGTCGGCACCGGGGGGCCCGGCGTCAACCGGAAGGATGCCGCGTCCGGCCGTGGCCGGAAGATGAACGACCGTCTGCAGCAGGTGATGGACCTGGCAGACGAACAGGGGGTGACGATCAGGCGCGTGCCCCCCGCCACGCTCGATCGTGACTCGAAGCGCGGCGTTCACCAGGGCGTGGTGGCCGAGGTCACGCAGGTCGAGTGGTACGGCCTCGAGAGCCTCGTGCGCGCCAGCGCGACGCCGCTCATCGTTGTCCTGGACGGGATTGAGGATCCACACAACCTCGGCGCGATCCTTCGTACGGCGGATGCGGCTGGTGTTGACGGCGTCATCGTGCAGAGCCGGCGGTCGGCGGCGCTCGGCGGGGCCGCGGCAAAGGCGTCAGCGGGGGCCGTGGCGCACGTGAAGGTGGCCGAAGTGGTAAACATCGCGCGGGCCATCGAGGAGCTCAAGGACCTGGGCGTCTGGACCGTGGGGCTGGCCGGCGAGGCCACGACGGCGTACGACGCGATAGACTTCACTCTCCCCACCGCACTGGTGCTCGGCGCGGAGGAAACGGGGTTGCGGCGGCTGATACGAGAACGGTGCGACCACTTGGCAGCGATTCCGATGCTGGGGTACGTGCGTAGTCTGAACGTGTCCGTTGCGGCCGGAATTACTTTGTTCGAGGCAGTCCGGCAGCGGCGTGCCAGATGAGCTTGCAGCCCTGTGAGGGCCGTTGCTTCGCTGGCACGGGAAGTGCTATTATCTGCTCTTTGTCTGGCTGGCGTAGCTCAGTCCGGTAGAGCAGCTGATTTGTAATCAGCCGGTCGGGGGTTCAAATCCCTCCGCCAGCTCCATCGGCCGAGACGCCGCGGTCTTCAGGGAAAACCATACGGACTCCAATAGACATGTAAAGGATTCTGGAATCAGGGCCTACGGCCCCCGGCTGTCTCAGGCATCTGTCTGTGTCCTGATACCTGAGCCCCGAGGTCGAGCGAGCGGAACGATCTTAAGGGGAGGTGGCGGAGCGGTCAATCGCAGCAGACTGTAAATCTGCCGCCCTAGTGGCTACGGAGGTTCGAACCCTCCCCTCCCCACCAGACTTCGCTCGCGAGAGACGCGAGCGAGCTTCGTCTAGGCAAGCCAGCGAGGGCGGGGCGAGCGAGGCCGCAAGGGCGACGGTAAGTGGATGCGGGCGGGCCTGCCTCGCCGAAGCGGCGAGCGGGCGACGGCGGCGAGCCGCGTAGGCGGGAGTAACTCAGTGGTAGAGTCACAGCCTTCCAAGCTGTTGGTCGCGGGTTCGATCCCCGTCTCCCGCTCCAAGTTTTTTCGCGCGGGAATGTTCCCGCGCGGGAAAAAACCAGGGCCGATGTAGCTCAGTTGGCAGAGCGCGTCCTTGGTAAGGACGAGGTCACCAGTTCAATCCTGGTCATCGGCTCCAGCCTTCGCCCGCCAGACACGCGAGCGGGCTTCGGGTAGGCGGGCCAGCAGGCACGCGAAGGCTGTCTCGCCGAAGCTCGCGCAGCGAGCGAAGGCGGACTGAA
>DATDHP010000086.1:0-34393 GCA_036521515.1 Vicinamibacterales bacterium | reverse complement strand
CTGACACTCGACGAGCGTTACACTCTCGTCGATCCGAACACGATCCAGTACGAAGTAAAGGCGACCGACCCGAAGGCGTTGACGAAACCCTTCACGATGCGCTGGACGTTGAAGCGTGAGCACACGCCCGGAGACGGTTACGAGCTCCTGGAAAGCGCCTGCGCCGAAGGCGAGCGTGGACTGGAGGCGATCCTCGGCCGGGAACACTGATGGAAGAACCTGCAGCCGACAGGCAAAGGGGCCGGCTCCGGCCGGCGCGACAAGCGTCGATAAACGGTCTCGCCGATGATACGAGTCAGCGACACGATCGTGATCGAGGAACGCGAGATCGAGGAGCGTTTCGTTCGAGCGTCCGGCCCGGGCGGCCAGAATGTGAACAAAGTGGCGACGGCGGTCGAGCTGCGCTTCGACGTGCGTGGGTCGTCGCTGCCCGACGCTGTCAAGGAGCGGCTCTTGATGCTCGCCGGGGGCCGGCTGACCAGCGAGGGCGTCCTGCTCATCGACAGCCGGGAACATCGAACGCAAGCGCAGAACCGCGCTGAGGCGCGTGCCCGGTTGGTCGGCTTGCTGCGGCGAGCCACGAAGGCGCCGAAGAAGCGCCGGCCCACGAGGCCGCGCGCCGGCGCCCGGGAACAACGGCTCGCCTCGAAGAAACTCAGGGGGGCCGTCAAGGAACTGCGGGGCAAGGCGCCCGGGAGAGACGAGTAGGCTCCTCGGCTCCTGCTCCTTTCACGCCGACCGTCGTTCGGCGTGAGTCAGGTCTAACTCGATTCCCAACTCCCAACGGCGGGGTCCCGACGCGCCTGCGCGTGGGGGTGCGAGCGGCTGTCGTGTGCCAACTCCCAAGGTCTTGGGTTGGGAGTTGGTCATGGTCAGAGGATTGGGAGTTGACGTTCTCCCCATCGATACGTCGGTCGGACGGGTTTCAGGCAGCCCGATCCGTCTTATCCGTCACCGCGGCCCGTTCGCATCGGCGAAGGTGACGCAGTGTCTGCTTTGCTTCCCACGCAACCGCAAGCGTGTACACGACGGCGTTGGTGCCCAGGTGACGCTCGCGTCGATAATGCCAGGCAGCGATGTTGTACGCCGCCATCGTCGCGGCAATAGCACAGGCCATCCCGTGGACCGCCCCTTTGATTCCTTCCCGCTGGCCGCTCGAGCAGAACGTTTGCACCATCGGTTCGTCTCCCCTCGTTGCTGCCGACACCTCGGTCTGTAGCAATGCGGGTACCAACTCAACTGTTTCGCCTGGTAAGGCGTAACACGCCGATTTTCGCCTTGGCTGACCCTGCCGGAGGACCAAAGTCGCGTTCGCCTATGATCTGGCGATGCGTTCCGTCCACACCATTGAAGCGTGTTCGTCACGTGACGTCGACTGCCGGCGACGCTCGTCGAGAGCCGCCTAGCGGTCCGAATGGCGCCGCATCTGGATCCACATGCGGGGCAGCCCGTGCTTCGGTACGGGCCGCTTCCGCGTGAAGCCCGACTCACCGCGATCCTGGTTCACGGCCGCGGCGATTCCGCCGAGGGCATCCTCGGCCTGGCGGAAGCGCTCGACGTGCGGGATGTCGCGTACCTCGCACCGGAGGCGGCTGGGCGGACGTGGTACCCCTACTCCTTTCTGGCCCCGACCGTACAGAACCAGCCGTATCTCAGCTCCGCGCTGCGCGTCATGAATCGGCTGGTGGACTCCCTTGGCGAGGAGGGCGTCAGACCCGAACGGGTCATGTTCATCGGTTTTTCGCAGGGGGCGTGCCTCTCGCTGGAGTACGTCGCGCGCCATGCGCGCAAATACGCCGGCGTCGTGGGGTTGAGCGGCGGGCTGATTGGTCCGCCCGGCACGCCGCGCGCTTGTCACGGATCGCTCGACGGCACGCCGGTCTTCCTCGGGTGCAGCGACATCGACGCCCACATCCCGCTCGAACGCGTCCAGGAGTCCGCGGAGGTGCTGCGTCGAATGGGCGCTGTGGTGGACGAGCGCATCTATCCAGGCATGGGCCACAGCATCAGCGCCGACGAACTCGCTGCCGTCAGCGCGCTATTGACGAGCGACACCTCGCGTTGAGACAGGAACGGTCCTCGACTTGCACTCATCCAAACAGGAGGTTACGGATGAGCGGAAGACGCATAGTCGGGCTGGTACTGGTCGCGCTTGGCATCGTCGCGCTGGCATGGGGTGGCGTGTTCTGGACCGATAGGGACACCCTGGTAGACGCAGGGCCCATCGAGATTACATCCGAGGAGCGCGAAGGATTCCGAGTGCCGCCCGCAGTGGGGATTATTGCGGTCATTGGCGGCATTGCACTGCTCGTGGCGCCTGCTCGCCGGCGGGTCTGACCGGTCGGAACGCGGGAGCGAGCGCGCACGCACTTGCAATTGCCGGCAAATGGGAGGGAAGCATGATTGGAACACTGCTGCGCACGATCCTGATCGTGCTCATCGTCGTTGGCGCGGCGGCGTTTTTCATGGGGTACCGTTGGGCTGACGATGACGTCGATCCTGTTGTCGACCGTCCGATCGGGACGACCGGGGCGCGGGACACGTCGGTCGACACGTCGCGTGCACGGGAGACGGGTGCGGAGATCGGGGAGAAGGTCGCGGTCGGCGTCAACGCGGCGGAGCGCGCCGCCGTCAATGCAGCGGTCACGGCGAAGATCAAGTCGAAGATGGCACTCGACGACACCGTCAAGGCCGTTGCCATCGACGTCGATACCGACGGCACCGTGGTGACCTTGAGCGGGCGCGTCGTCAGCGCGGCCGAGCACCAGCGCGCTGTGCAGCTCGCTCGCGAAACCGAGGGTGTGACCTCGGTCGTCGACAAGCTCGTCGTCCGCTGACGATCGCCGGCAGCAGGCAGCCGCTAACGTAGAGGCGGACCTTCAGGTCCGCCTTTCACCGCTGCCAGGCGGACCTGAAGATCCGCCTCTACGAACTGCCTGCTGCCGGCTGCCTGCTGCCGGCTCCTTTGGCAACGGCTTGCTCGGCTATTCAGGGTAGAGTAGCGGGCATGTCGATCACGAGGCAGGCCGCCCTGGCCTGCCTTGGGCTTTCCGCCTGCGCGATGCCCGCGTCGGCGCAGGCCGTTTCGCCGCTTCAGACACGCGCCGAGCGCACGCGCTTCGAAGAGACCACTCCGTACAACGAGGTTCGCGCCTTCATGGACGCGCTCGCCGCGCGGACCGGGCGCGCGCGCGTCGAATCGTTCGGCCGTTCCGAGGAGGGCCGCGATCTGCCGCTGCTGGTCGTTGGCGATCCGCCAGCGCCCGGCCCTGCGGAGGCCCGCGCGTCGCGCCGCCCCGTCGTGTTGGTGATGGGGAACATCCACGCCGGCGAGGTCGAGGGCAAGGAGGCGCTGCTGCACCTGGCGCGGGACCTCACGACCGGCGACCTGCAGCCGCTGCTGAATGGGGCGATCTGGCTCTTCGCGCCGATCTACAACGCGGACGGCAACGAGAAGGTCAGCGTGGAGAACCGCCCCGAGCAGCACGGCCCGATTGCCGGCGTCGGTACCCGCGAGAACGCGAGCGGGCTCGATCTCAATCGCGACTTCATGAAGCTCGAGTCCGCGGAGGCACGCGCCCTCGTCGGCCTGCTGACGCGGTGGGACCCGGACGTCGTCGTGGATCTCCACACGACCAACGGGTCGCACCACGGCTACCACCTGACGTATTCCCCGACGCTCAACCCGAACGCCGATGCGCGCCTGATTGCGTACGCCCGCGAACGCCTGCTGCCGGCGGTGCGGGATGCCGTCTCCACCCGGCACGCATTCCGCACGTACTATTACGGCAACTTCGACGAGGACGGAACGCGCGCATGGCGCACCTTCGATCACCGCCCGCGCTTCGGCAACAACTACGTGGGACTGCGGAATCGCATTGCGATTCTGTCGGAGGCGTACAGCTATCTCGACTTCGCCGGTCGCGTGAGAGTGACAGAAGCGTTCGTCGAGGAAGTGATGCGATACGTGGTCGCCAACGCCTCCGAGATCCGCGCGCTGGTCTCACGTCTCGACGACGAGTGGACCAGCGGCGCCTCGCCTGGCCAGGCAGGTGTCGCGTTCGAGATTCGGCCGCTGCCGGAGCCGGTCGACATCCTCGTCGGGGCCGTGCAAAAGAAAGCGAACCCCCGGTCGGGCAAGACGATGATCGCGATGATCGAGAGCGCGGCGACGCCTGCACGGATGATGGACTACGGGGTTTTTGCTGCCACCCGGTCGCGGCGCGTGCCGAGGGAGTACCTCGTGCTGCCAACGGCAGCTGGCGGTGTGCACCAGGCCATCGCGGCGCGGTTGAAGCAGCATGGCGTGCGGGTCGACGAGCTGCCGGCGGCGATGCCGGTCACGGTGGAGCGGTTCGTGATCGGCCAGGTCCGCCACGCGGCGCAGTCGTTCCAGGGTCACAGAGAGACGACGATTGCCGGGCGTTACGAGAAAGCGACCGTCCCCGCCCCGGGCGGCACCCTGGTCGTGCGCACGAACCAGCCGCTCGGTTCGCTGGTGTTTTACCTGCTCGAGCCGGAAAGCGACGATGGCCTGACCACGTGGAACGTGGTGGATGCGGCACTCACGCCGGGCGGCGCCCATCCCGTGCTCAAGACCCTGCCCGGCCAGCCGCTGCAAACGCGGCCACGGCCCTGATAAATTCTTATGCGCGTGCTTTCGATCCGTGTATTGATTGCAGTGGGCCTGCTGCTGATCTTCACCAGTGGCGCCACTGCCCAATCGTCATCATCGTCCTCGTCCGCGTGGCTGGCGCCCTACCGGGAAAATGCCGCGCGCTTAATCAAGGCGGCCACGGCCGACGACTTCGCCTGGCAGCGCCTCGCCGAACTGACCGACACGTTTGGACCGCGCCTCAGCGGATCGGAAAACCTCGCCCGGGCGATCCGCTGGGCCGCCGAGGTCATGAAGCAGGACGGCCTCGACAACGTACGGACGGAGCGGGTCATGGTGCCCAACTGGGTGCGCGGGCACGAGAGCGCCGAGATTGTGCATTCCCCGTCCGACCCGCTCGAAATCCTTGGCCTCGGCGGCACCGTCGCGACGCCGCCCGGAGGGGTTGAAGGCGACGTGCTGGTGGTCACGAGCTTCGACGAGCTGCGAAGCCGCGGCGGGGATGCGCGCGGACGTGTCGTGCTCTTCAATGCGCCGTTCACGTCCTATGGGGATACGGTTGCATACCGCACGGGCGGCGCGCGGGCGGCCGCGCTGCAGGGCGCAGTCGCCGTCCTCGTGCGGGCCGTCGGGCCGATCGGCCTCAGGACGCCGCATACCGGCGCGGTGCAATACGGGCAGGGCATGCCGCCGATTCCCGCCGCGGCGATTGCCGCGGAAGACGCGAACCGCGTCGTGCGTCTGGTCGGGCGAGGTCAGCGCGTCCGGATTCGGTTGAGGCTGAGCGGACGGTTCGAGCCGGACGCCGAATCGGCGAACGTCGTGGGCGAAGTGCGGGGACGTGAGAGGCCGGATGAAATCGTGCTGCTGGGCGGCCACCTCGATTCCTGGGACGTCGGCACCGGCGCCTCCGACGATGGCGTGGGGTGCATCATCACATGGGAGGCGGTGCGGCTGCTGAAGAGGCTGGGGATTCAACCCCGCCGCACGGTGCGCCTGGTGTTGTTCACGAACGAGGAGAACGGCCTCCGCGGCGCGGCGGCTTACGCGGACCGCTACGGCGACCAGGCGCACAACCACGTATTCGCGCTCGAGTCCGATTCTGGCGTCTTTGCTCCGGCGAGCCTCGGATTCAGCGGCAGTCCCGCGGCGCGCGCGCTGGTGCGGGACATCGGCACCCTGCTGACGCCAATCGGCCTGTCGGAGATCGGCGTGGGCGGCGGCGGCGCCGACGTCGGGCCAATCGCGCAGGCCGCCAACGCGCCGACCATGGCGTACCTCGGGGAGCCGCAGAAATACTTCCAGATCCACCACACGCCCGCCGACACGGTGGAGCGGATCACGGCCGACGAGGTGTCGAAGGCCGCCGCCGCGATCGCGGTCATGATTTATGTCATCGCCGACATGCCGGAGAGATTGCCGCGGTAAGCTTCATTCTTGATTGGTGATTGCTGATTGTTGAATCGTTGTTGAATGTTGAATGTTGATTGTTGATTCCCTGAATGAATCAACAATCGGCAATCGCCATTCAACAACCACTCAACAATCAACCATCACGACTCAACAATGAGTTTGTAACTACTGCAACTCTGTCAGGGTCACATCCAGGACGCGCGTCTGGCGCGGCGCGCGCTGCCACTGGACCAGGATGGGACTTTGGTAGGTTCCCTCGATGATCCCGTACGTCCCGTCCTCGCGGTCCGCGACGAGCAGGCTCACCGAACGGCGCATGCGGAAGAAGCGCGCGGCCGGCACGGCGAGCGTCCGCGCCAGCAGCTTCTCGACGAGCGATCCGCGAAGGCCGAACATGTCGAGGCTCTGGTTCAGGATTCGCACGAAGTCGTACTTCGCGTAGCCCAGCGTCTTGGCCGGGACGGCACGCGGGTTGGCCAGTGCGTGCAGGCCCTTCTCAGCCACGAAGCGCAGCGGATTGCGGAGCACTTCGGCGAGGTCGTGATTCATCAGCAGCGTTTCGTACTCGTTGACGGTCAGCGCGGAATGACGCTCGGACGGGTCGAGAACGATGCGCAGGCGGCCCTTGGCGACACCCGCGCGCACAACGAATTCAACGAGCTGGTCGCAAATGCCGAGCCGCGGGTCCTTCAGGTTGATCGAGTCAATCGGGTGCGCGGAGACCGGCACTTGGATGCGCGTCTTGCGGACGACCTGCTCCTGATGAAAGCCAATCAGCCGGGTGCGCCGGCGCCGCGGGCGACCGGCCACTATCCCGTCGAGGTCCACGAAGCAGACCGTTTCACCCGGCCGATTCGGGTGCGTCACGCACGGCCGCAACCCGCTGGCAATGAACGCCAGGTGTGAATCCGCGTTCCTCGGCTCGACCGCGCGCTGTGTGGGATCGAGATCCTCCCGGCGCTCGAGACGGTCGTGCTCGTATCCGGCGCCCTCGGGAAACAGTGCTCTGAACGCCTCGACGTACGTCGGAACGCGCGCGGCGCTCAATCGCGCGGAGAGGCTGCGGTCGAGAAAGCCTGCCGTGGTGTGCGACGACCAGTAAAGACAGTGAGGAAACGCGGCGAGGGCCTCGTGTTCGGCCGCGAAATGCGAGCGAAGCTCGACAACGTCGAACCGCGCCTTGGGTGCAAGCTCGAGCGTCAAGTCGAGCGGTTGTACGGGCATTAGCGTGTGCAAGCCGGCGACGACGACATTAAAGTAGCACGTCGGTGCGGTTATTTGCACCTGCAGCCGCCTGACCCGGGTCTGACTTAGCCGGGAGGAGAGACCGGGCGTACGATAAAGGCCGGATGAGGCGCCGGCTCGCGTTGTTCCTCGTGGCTGCAGTGCTGCTGGTCGCAGCGGCCACCCTCCTCGTGCATGCCCCGTTCGTCCGCGCCCGCGTCCTCAGGTATGCGGTGGCCACAGTCCAGGCTCAATACGGGATCCGCGTGGATGCATCGCGGCTCGACTACAACCTGGCCGGCCTGCGCATCGGTCTCGCGGACGTGCGCATCTCCGCGCAGGGAAAGCAGCCACCCCTCTTCGAAGCCGATTACGTCGCGGTGACCGTGCCGCGGCGCACGCTTTTCGGTGACGTCGCGCTCGACGACGTCGCCGTCACCAATGGCGTCGTGCGCATCGTCCGCTCCGCGGCAGCGGAGACCAACCTGCCTGACTCGACCGCCGCTGGCGAAGGCGAGCCCGCGCCGCTTCGATTCGGCCATCTTCTGCTGTCGCCGCTCAGGGTGGACGTGCGGGATGAGGTCGCCAGGTTCGCGTTGACGATTCCGGGCGCCGTGGTGGAGCTCGCGGCGGATGATGGCCGCATCGCGGTGACGGGACCGGCGACTCTGAGCGTCGGAGACCAGGGCACCCACGTCACCTCGCTCGCGGGGCGCGCGAGGTTCGATGGCCGCACGCTTCACCTCGCGGGCATGGAGGTGCAGGCTGAGGAAGGCCGCGTCCGTGTGGACGGGGCACTCACCGTCATCGCGGCCGCCCCGGCGCTCGACCTGCGCGTGGACGGCGCGGCGGAGGTTGCGCGTCTTGCGCGGTGGGGCATGGCGGAGGCGGAGGCGCCTCGCGGCACGCTCACGTTCGCCGGTCGCGTCGCCGGGCCGCTCGCCGGACCGACAGCCGAGCTCGAGATCAACGCGCCCCGAATTGCCACGCCGCAGATCGCGCTCGTCAATGTTGCGGCGAGCGCGAACGTCACGCCGGACCTGTTGACGATCGCGCGGGCGGCGTTCGACATCGAGGGCGGGCGCATCAGCGGCTCGGCAATGGTTCCGTTGGCGGGCGACGATCCTCTCACGGCACGCGCCACCGTCGCTGCCCGCATCCAGCTCGGCAATCGTCCGACGCCGTTCATTCCCCTTGCGATGCCCGGCGAGTCGCGGCTGACTCTCTCGAGCGGCCAGTGGCGCCTCGAGGGAGAGCACCGCGCCGGTAACGTGGCGAGGACGGCGTTTTCGCTTTCCGGTCGGCTTGCCAGCGAGATCCCCCAATCAACGGTTGCCGGCGACGTGCGGATTCCCGATGCGGATGTGCAGGCCGTGGCGGATGCGCTGCGCCGCGCTCGACTCGCGGACGTTCCCGCTGATGCGGTTCCGGCCGGCCGCGCGCGTGCGGAGGCGCGTATCGAAGGCACGTTCTCGCGCGCGCACGTGACGTTCACCGCCGCCAGCGACAATTTGACGGTGGCAAACCCGCCCGCCAGCGGTCCCGTCTCGATCTCGGGTGCGCTCGACACGGGCACGTCCTCGGGCACGCACGTCACCTTCAGCGCGGTCAGCGACAATGTGCGCGTGGCGGATCCGCCTGCCAGCGGTCCGGTGTCGATCTCGGGGACGTTCGACACGGGCACGGAGCGCTACACCTTCGACTCCACGCTCACCGACTGGGCCCTGGCACCGACCGTCGACATGCCGCTGCGCGGACGCGTCGATGCGATGGTGCGCGGATCGGGGCGGGCCGCGGAGGTGATGGCGGAGGGCGCTGTCACCGCGCGTGAGGTCGCGTGGGAAAACGTGACGATCGGCGACATCATGGCGACCGTGGAGGTCGATCCGCAACTGGCTCATATCGCGGCGACGGTGCCGCAGTTCAACGCCACGGCGGACGCGCGGATCGCCATCTCGAAACCCTACATGACATCGATGACCGCGCATGTCGATCGGATCGACCTGGTGCGGATCCTCGGGATGGTCGAGACTCCCATCGCAATCGGAGGCACGACGACGCTGGCCCTCCGGGCGGACGGGCCACTCGAAACGTGGAGGGCCGGCTCTGCCGACCTCGAGGTCACCGCATTCGAGGGGAAGGCCGGCGACTTGCCGGTACGGCTTCTCGAGCCGGCGCTGCTGAGATACCGGAGCGAACGCCTCGCGATCGATCGCCTCGAAGCGGCGGCTGGCGAGACGCATATCTCAGCCTCGGGCGAGATGTACGCGTTCGCCACCCGGAGCCAGGAACAAGGGGCTGGAAGTCTCCCGGCGGGCATCATTGCCACGATGAGCGGAAACATCGGAGAGGTCGCGAGGACCGTGGCGGCGACCGGCATCACCTCGGTGCCGGTGGCCGGGGGCAGCGGCCCGGTCGCGCTGCTCGCGCGCGTGGCGGGTTCGCTCGAGGCGCCGCTCGTCTCGGCCGATCTCGAGGTCGGTCCAGGCGAGATCACGCTGACCGACCTTCCGACGATTTCCGATCTGCGCATGCGGACGCACGTGGAAGACGGTTGGATCGACCTGCGCGAGGCCCGCGGTGTGTACCAGGGGGCCACGGTCAGTGGAATGGGGCGAGCGCCGCTGTCACTCGCTGGCATTCCGGTTCCTGGCGCCGGGCCGGGCGAGGCATCGCTGCAGGCCAGCGTCACGGGCATCACCGCGATGGTGCTCGAACCCTTCCTGGACACCAGCGCGGCCCAGGAGATCTCCGGGTCGGTCGATGCCACGTTGTCCGCCAGTTCGCCGTCGCTCGACCTGACCGCCGTTCGCGGGGAACTCCAGCTCGATCGGCTCGACCTGCGGATCGCGGACCTTCCAGTCACCCAGCGTGTGCCCACGCGCATCGTCGCGCGCGACGGCCTGGCCCGCGTCGAGGCCTGGGACTGGACCGGCCAGGGCGCCAGGGTGAGCGTGCAGGGACAGGTGCGCCTCGAGGATCTTCAGGCCGCGATCCTCGCGAACGGGGAACTCGACTTGCGCATGGCTACGCCATTCGTCCGGGCCGCAGGCCTTACCACGGCCGGGTCCCTTCAGCCGCGCCTGTCGATTACCGGCGCGCTCGGCGATCCGCGCGTCGATGGCGATCTCCTGGTGACCGGCGGCGAGATGCGGCTGGTCGCTCCGCGCGTCATCGTGTCCGACCTGAACGGCCGGGCCGTGCTCACGCGCTCGACCGTCAACCTGACGTCGATGACCGGGTCGATCAATGGCGGCAGCCTCACCGCAGAGGGAAGCGCAGAGCTCGGGTCAGCCGGGCAGGTGAGTGCGCGGATCGCCACGGGCATCCGTTCGATGGCGCTCGAGTTTCCAGCCGGCCTTCGCAGCGAGCTGGACGCCGACCTCCGCGTGGTGGCGGCGACCGTTCCCGGGCAGGATCTACCGGATACCCGCCTCGAGGGCACGGTCACCGTGCTGCGCGGCGCGTATCGAGAGCCGCTCGCCGTGGTGACCGGTCTGCTCGCCAACCTTCGCGCGGCGCAGGTCGCCACCGCGGTGGAAAGCGGCGACGCCCTCGAGCGCCTGGCGCTCGACGTCCGTCTCGTCACCGACGAAGACATCATCGTCGACAACAACTACGGCCAGTTCCAGCTCGGGGCCGACCTTCGGTTGATCGGGACGGCGGCGGCGCCAGCGCTCTCCGGTCGCGCCGACCTGCGGGAAGGCGGGCAACTGTTCGTGGGCCGGAACATCTACACCGTGACCTCCGGCACGATTGACTTTGCGAACCCGGCCGTCATCGAGCCGAACCTCAACCTGGCTTTGACGACACGTGCCGGCGGAGTGGACATCGAAGTCACGATTGCCGGAACTCCGGCGAGTCCGAGCGTCTCGCTCGAGGCACCGTCGTCGGAGGAAGTTCTCAGTCAGGTCGAGCTCACGGCGCTGCTCATGACCGGCCGTCGTCTCGCGAACCTGAACACGGCCGACGCGGCGTTCATCGGTGAGCAGGTGCTGGGGAATTTGTCCGCCGACGTGCTCGGCTTCGCCGGCCGGGCCATCGGCCTCGACACGCTTCGTATCGGGGGTGTTCAGACGTCGGGCATCCTGAGCGACTCCACTGTGCTGACTGCGGATCTCGACCCCACGTCCCGATTGACGTTCGGGAAAGGCTTCGGGAGCAACCTGGACGTCACCCTCTCGCAGAGCCTGCGCGACGGCGACGCGCAGACGTGGATCGTCGAGTACCTGCCGTCCCGCCAGATCGAGTTGCGCCTCGTCTCCGATGACGACGACCTGTTTTCGTTCGGCCTTCGCCACGACATGAGCTTCGGCGGCGCCCGACGCACGGCAGCGGCGCCTGCCGTACGACGGCGCGCGGACCTGCGCGTCACAACGGTCGCAATCCAGGGAGCTCTCGTCGCGCCCGAGGCTCGCGTGCGCGACCTGCTGTCTCTCGCGGAAGGCGATCGTTTCGACTTCGGCGAATGGCAACGCGACCGCGATCGTGTGGAACAGTTTTACCAGGCGCAGGGATATCTCACCGCGCGTATCACGGCGACCCGCATGGAAGCCGACGCGGGCGTGACGCTCACCTACACGGTGACACCAGGGCCGCGGACCGAGATTGTCGTCGAGGGCATGGATGTTCCGGCCGCGGTGATGGCGGAGCTGCGCCAGGCATGGGCCGAGTCGGTGTTCGAGAGTTTTCTGATCGAGGAAGCGACGGAGATCGTCAGCAGAGCGCTTGCGCAACAGGGCTATCTTCAGGCGAAGGTGAGCGCCCGCATGATGGAAGCCGTGGAGACGCAGACGCTCACGATTGACGCGGTGCCCGGGCCACGGACAGCCACGGTCACGGTGGAGATCCAGGAGGTTGAGGGTCCGCTGCGTGAGCAGGTCTCCGCCGAGGTCGCGCTGCGGCGCCTCGCGGACAGAGCCGCGACCGACCCCGGCGGAGTGGGGCGTGAGCTGACCGAGTACTTACGGACGCAAGGGTACCTGGGGGCCCGAGTGACCGTTGGCGCGCCACGCTTCGACGGGGATGCCGCGGTCGTCCCAATCACGGTGACGCCCGGTGAGCCGGTCGTGATCGGTACAGTTGGTCTCGAAGGGGTCATGCGGCTGACAATCGATCAGCTGCGCGAGGCGGCGGCGCTCGCCGAAGGTGTCGCGGCCGATCCGGCGGCAATCGAGCTCGCGCGCGAGCGCATCGTCGGGTTGTATCGCCGCGAAGGCTTTGCCTCGGTGACCGTGACGGCACGCCAGGCGCTCCGGAGTGGCGAACCGCGGCTCGACGTGACATTCGTGGTCGCAGAGGGCCCGCGCCAGGTATTGGCGGAAATCGCGGTCGGCGGAAACCAGTCCATCGACACCGACGTGATCGAACGTGCGCTCGACCTGACGCTGAAGCAGCCGCTCCGGCCCGAGGAGTGGCTGCAGGCGCGCACGCGCGTATTCGACACCGGGCTCTTCCGCCGCGTGGATGTATCGTCGGAGCCGCTCGCCGACGCGGCGGCCGCCGAAGGGATGCTCCCGATGCGGATGCGCGTGACGGTCGAGGAGTGGCCGGCGCTACGTGCCCGCTACGGCCTGTTGCTGGCGGAGGAACGGCCGGAGGACAACGTGAACGGCCGCGACCTCGTGCCCGGGCTCTCCGCCGACGTCACCCGGCGCACGCTGTTCGGCCGTGCTATGACCCTTGGCGGCGCCGCTGGATTCCAGCAGCGTGAGCGCCTTGGCCGCGTGTTCGTCAGTGCGCCGACGATGTTCGGACTGCGCGTGGGGTCGTCGTTCGTCGTCGAGCGTGCCCGGCGCAGCTTCGCATCAGACTCGCTCGAGACCGACACGAGCAGCGCCGCGTGGGAGCAGCGCTGGCGCGTGACGCCGCGCATCAACGTGTCGTATGCGTACCGGATCGAGCAGAACCACACGTTCGATACGGAGCCGCCGACTGACATCACCGACATCCCCTTCGACGTCCTCATCACCGCGGCGCGGCTCACCGGCAGTGGCGCATGGGACACGCGCGATGATCCCGCCGACACCGTGCGCGGCTCGCTGCTGTCCACGAGCCTCGAGCTCGCGGCGGACGGCCTCGGGTCCGACATTTCGTACGTGCGCTCGCTGACGCAGGGGTATTACTTCCGGCCGTGGCGCCGGATCGTCTTCGCCTCGGCGGCCCGGGTGGGTGTCGTGAAGCCGCTCGCCGGGCAGGAGCTGCTGTCGTCCTTCCACTTCTTTGCCGGCGGCGCGCGCACCGTCCGCGGCTTCGAGGAGGACGGCCTCAGCGAACGGAACTTCTTCGGTGATCCGGTTGGCGGCCAGGGGCTGCTGGTGTTGAATCAGGAAGTGCGGTTCCCGGTGTATCGCTGGGTGAGAGGAGTGGGCTTTGTCGATTTCGGGAGCATGTCGCCTGAGCCAAAGGTCTCATTCCGCGACATGTCGATGTCGGCGGGATTCGGGGTGCGCCTGACGACGCCCTTCGGCGTGCTCCGGCTGGACTACGGCCGGGTGATCTCGTCCGGATTCGAGTTCCCAAGCTCCGGACTGTGGACGTTCGGGATTGGGCAGGCGTTCTAAGGGCTCAAGGCCCAAGGCCCAAGGCACAAGGCTCAAAGCCCAAAGGCGGACCTGAAGGTCCGCCTGTACGAACACACTGTGCTCGGGGAGGCCGGCTTTAGTGGTCGTAGAGGCGGCCCTTCAGGTCCGCCTTCGTGCCTTTGAGCCTTGTGCCTTGTGCCTTGTGCCCTGAGCCTTGCCTTGAGCCCCTGTGCCTTGCTGCTTACCGTCCCCGAATGGTCTTCATGATCGACATCACTTCGGGCCGCTCGGGAGACTCGGGCGCGAGTTTGAGGAACTGCTCGAAGTGGATGGCCATCCGGTCCGGGCGGTTCGCACGGTAGTGCATGAGGCCGCCGTAGTAGTGCGCGTAGGCGTTGGCGGGATCGAGCTCCGCCGCGCGGTCGAAGGCTTCGGCGCCATCGCGCCAGTCCTGTCGACGCGCGAGGACCAGTCCGAGCTGGTAATGGGCTGCCGCCAGGTTCCCGTCCATCTCGACAGCGCGCCGCGCTGAATTGAGCGCCGCGTCGGTCTGGCCTTCGAGCAATTGTTGAGCTGCGAGGCCGACGAAGTGCCACGGATCGCTCTCGGGCAGATTGGCCAGCCGCCGGTACGTCTCGAGCGCCTGGTCGGTGGCGCCAAGCTTCTGGTGGCTTTGCGCAGCCGTGTAAAGCACAGGCGGCGGAGCATCAGACGAGGCGCTCTCGACAACCTGCTGATACTTTCCAGCTTCGAACATTCGCTGGAACTGACCGGCGTCCTGGGCGAGCGCGGCCATGGGGACCAGCACGAGCACAACCGTAAGCAGCATTCTCTTCATAGACTTACCAGGCATTGTACGGCATTGACTTGGAGCGGGCCGGCTGGGGCCAGCCCATACGTGACTCTACTGGGCAAATTTCAGGCCCATTCGAGGAACGCCGGAAACACACGCATTTCGAGGTGCCCGACCTGCGCAGAGGGCATCGCTTCTTTCACATGTGTCCACTTCTTTCAAATGTGGCCACGGCCCGCCGCGGGGACTCCTGAAGCCCCCTCGCCCCGATTCCCGTCACGCGGTCAACTCCTCGTCGCTCGGCTACGAGTGTTGCTGGCGTCCGATTGTGATCGAGAGCGTCGGTCTCGAGTCGGCGCGGCGACTGTTCGACCTGCCTCATCGCCTCATGCCGGCCGCGCCCGTCCGCGCATACTTTCGTCATGAGGAACCATTGAGCAGGACGCGGCGATGGACGTACGATGGCGGGACGCGTGCTTCGAAAGGCAGACCCCCATGCGGGCCTGCGAGCGCGCGGCGAAGGAGGCGGCCGGATGCGTGGCAACGACCAGGTAATAGCTCAACTGAATTTGGCGCTCCAAGAAGAGCTCACGGCGATCAACCAGTACTTCCTGCACGCGGAAATGGCTCACAACTGGGGCTATCACCGCCTCGGCGACTACATCAGGAAACAGTCCATCGACGAGATGAAGCACGCCGAGAAGATCATTGAGCGCCTGTTGTTCCTGGATGCGACACCCAAGATGGAACACATGGACCTGACCGTCGGACAGAACATCCGCGCCCAGCTCGAGTCGGACCTCAAGCTCGAGGAGAGTGCGGTCGCGATGTACAACAACGCGATCAAGGTCTCACGCGACGTGGGCGACGACGCCTCGCGGGAGCTGTTCTCGATACTGCTGAAAGACGAGGAAGATCACGTCGACTGGCTCGAAGCCCAGCTCCACCAGATCAAGGAGATGGGGTACGAGCGATACCTCTCCCTGCAGGTGGACGGCCCCAAGGACTGACATCTTCGAATCTTCAATTTGCAATCTTGACATCTCAATTTGATCATTGGTCGTGCAGATTGAAGATTGCAGATTGAAGATGCATCGATGGTGCGCCTGCTACACTGAATGTCGCAGTCGTGTTTCCCGGGCGGCCAGCCGACCATGCGCACATTTCAGATAGTTCCTGTCGCCGCCGTGCTGGCGGTGACGGCCGGCATCCGGACTGTTGATGCCGACCAGGCTGCCGTGCAGCCGGCCGCCTCGATCCGGATTGTCGCGCTCGGCGACAGCCTGACCTCGGGGCACCGGCTGCCGCGTGCGCAGGCGTACCCGGCCGTGCTCGAGGCCGCACTCAAGGATGAAGGGGTGCCCGCAGTCGTGGTGAATCACGGCGTCTCCGGCGACACCACAGCGGGGGGCGTCCGGCGCCTGACGACCGCACTGGCGGATCGTCCCGACGTCCTCATCGTCGCGCTGGGCGTGAACGACGGGTTGCGCGGCGTGTCCGTCGCGCAGGTGCATAAGAACCTCGAGACGATCATCGAAACGGCACGGGCGCGCGGTGTCACCGTGCTGCTCTGCGCCATGGAAGCGCTGCCGCTGCACGGATGGCAGTACACAGTGGACTTCCACAACATGTACACGGCGCTCGCGGCCAAGCACAACGTATCGCTGGTGCCATTCATCCTGATGGGCGTGCTGGGGAACCCTGACCTGATGTCATCGGACGGCCTGCACCCCAACGCCGCCGGCGCCCGGGTGATGGCGTCGACTGTCCTGACGTACGTTCGTCCGCTCGTCACCCCGGGCGCAGCGACTCGCTGAATGTCCACGATGTGGGGCGAGCCTTTTACGGCTCGCCAGCGCGGACCGTAAAGGTCCGCGCCACGTGATTTCAACTACAGAGCTTGCGCTTCCACCGTGATATTCACCGATCCACGAATCGCGTTCGAGATGGGACAGCCCTTTTCGGCGCCGGTGGCCAGCTCTTGGATCCTGGACTTGTCGATACCTTCGAGGCCTTCGACGACCGCCTCGAGCTGCGACGAGACGACCTTGATGCCCGCGTCGCTCTTGTCGGCGGTGACGGTGCAGGTAACACGGAGCCTCTTCACCTTGCCGCCCTGTTTCCCGATGGTGTTGGTCAGGACCATCGCATAACACACTCCATGTGAGCCGGCGAGCAGCTCCTCTGGCGTCGTCTTGCCGTCGCCCTTCTCGCCAATCCGGCTGGGGAAGGTCACGGGCAGCGAGAACGCCCCGGTGCCGGCCTTCGCGACCCCGTTGCCGTCCATCAACCCTCCGGTCCACTCCACATCAACATTCCGCGCGAACGTAGCCATTCGAACTCCTCCGGTCGTAGTTGAACCACGAACCACAGAGGCACGAGACTCAGAGGTTGATTTTCTCGGTGACTCTGTGTCTCTGTGGTTCGTGGACGTGAAGGGCTGATGATAATGCGGGAAGGAGCATCGATTGCAGCGATGAGCATGTCCGACGTCAACCTCGACCTGGCGGGATTGCTCTTCGACATGGCGGCCGTCGCGGGCGACAGCCAGCGCGGATGGGGCTACAAGCGCGCCGCCAAGGCGGTCCTCCGTCTCGACAGGCACATCACGCCGCTCGTGCACGCGAACACTTTCAAGGCGGTGCCCGGCATCGGTCCGACCACCGATCGGCTCGCGCGCGAGTTGATTCACGAAGGAAAGTCGTCGTTTGTCGAGCGCGCCGTGCGAGAGGCGGGCAAGGAGGAGGAGGTCGCAAAGCTGCGGGGTCTCCGCCAGCACTTTCTCAGTCGCGCGGCGGTCCGCGAGATCATGTCGCGCCGCGGCGTACCCTCGCGCACGAAGTATCGCGGCGACTTCCAGATGCACTCCGTGTGGAGCGACGGCTCCGAAGCGCTCGACTCCATCGTCGAGGCCTGCCTCGAGCGGGGCGAGCGCTGCGCCGGGATCACCGACCACTCGTACGGCCTCCCGATCGCCGGTGGCATGACGATGGAGCGGGCGGTGCAGCAGCATTCGGCGATCGACGGGTTGAACGAGAAGTACCGGGGACGGTTCCGCATCTTCAAGGGGATCGAGGCGAATATCCGCGGTGACGGAACCGTGGACATGGAGCCCGAAGAGCTGCGGCGGTTCGAATTCGTCGTGGCGTCGCCCCATTCGCTGCTGCGAAAGTCGATCGACCAGACCGACCGCATGGTGGGAGCGGTGTCACAGCCGGGCGTCTGCATTCTCGGTCATCCCATGGGACGACGTTACAACGTCAGGCCCGGGGTGAGCGCCGACTGGGACCGGGTGTTCGCGCTGGCCGCGCGGCGCCAGGTCGCGATCGAGATTGACGGGTCATGGGACCGGCAGGACGTGCACTACGTCCTCGCGGCACGGGCGCTGCCACTGGGCTGCATCTTCGCGCTCGACAGCGACGCCCACTCCAACCCGGAGCTCGAGTTCGCCGAGATCGCCATCGCGCACGCCAGACTCGCCGGGATCCCGGAAGACCGCATCGTGAACTACTGGAGCGAAGAGAAGTTCCTGAAATGGGCGCGAGGTAGCTGGGAGCGGTAGACGGGAAGCCGGGATCGGGGAAACCGGGATCCGGGAACCGGATTGCAGAATCTGCTGGACCACCGAACTGCGCGTCATGACTGGTCTTTCAGCTCCTTCTGATGCGCGGCGTTGCGGAAGGCGAGGCTGCGCGCCGGGAGTTGCCACGCCGTCCGCAGCCGCTTGGCGAGGTCGGGATCGGAACGCGAAATCCGCTCGGCCAGCGCCGAAAACTTCTGTTCGATTCGCGCCACCCGTGCTTCGTACCTCTCCAGGTCACCCCTCTGCTGCAAGTCGCGGCGAAGGAGGCCGATCTTCTCGACGAGGTCCGTCAAGAGCACGGCCAGCTCGGGATCCAGCGCTTCAGGCATCCTAGGACTCGCGCTCCAGCGTCAGATACAACGGCCCGCCGCCGAGGAAGAACGCGAGGACCGAGTAAGTGCCGAAGCCCGCCTTGTTGACCACGTTGAATGTCGCGCGCTCGCCGGGACCGAGCGTCACGTCGGCCGTTTTCCTGAAGAGCGTATTGTGCGCCTTCAGGCGATGGGGCCCGGGCTTGACATCCCGGCTGACTTCGTCGCCGGCGTGCAGGATGGCAATCTGTTTGCCATCGAGCGCAACGTAGATATCACGATAGCCGACGTCCTCCCTGGACTTGCGCCTCACCGTGATCGTGGCAGGCCAGGATTTCTCCAGCTCGTTGACGACCTTGTCGATGTCCTGGGCCGTCGGCTCCGCGGTCGTAGTCGAGGTAGTAACAGACATTGGTCAACGAGCCGCCGTGCCCGCCTGCGCGGCGCGGAACAAGCGCGAGGGCAGCGGATGGCCGACGTGCGGCTCGATCTTCCGTGATGCCTCGATGATGCCACCGAGGCGCACGCCTGTCACGATGGCGAGCCCGTCCAGCATGTAGACGAGGTCCTCGGTTGCCAGATTTCCAGTCGCCCCCGGCGCGTAGGGGCAGCCGCCAAGCCCGCCGGCGGCCGTGTCGAAGGTGGTGACGCCCGCTTCCAGCCCGGCATAAACGTTGACGAGCGCCGTTCCGCGCGTATCGTGCAGGTGAAGCGCCAGCACGTCGATTGGCGCGCGCCTCGTGACCGTTGCGATGACCTGGTGCACCTGGGCGGGATGGGCCACGCCGATCGTGTCGCTCAGCGCGACCTCGTAGGCGCCCATGTCGAGGAGGCGTGAGGTCAATTCCGACACGGTTTCGGCCGACACCGTGCCCTCGAACGGACATCCGAAGCAGGTGGACAGGTAGCCGCGCACTCGCTGGCCCGCCGAACGCGCCGCATCGCAGACGGTGCGAGCCGCCGCCAGCACCTCCTCGATGCTCTGGTTCAGGTTGCGCCGGCTGAACGTTTCGGATGCCGCCGGAAAGATGGCCACCTCCTCGACGTTCGCCGCCTGTGCGCGCTCGAGTCCGGCGAGGTTCGGCACGAGCGCGGTGTAGCGCACGCCGGGCCGTCGTGCAATGCCTGCAAACACATCCGCCGTGCCGGCCATCTGCGGCACCCACTTCGGGCTGACGAACGCGCCGACCTCGATCACGGAGTGACCTGCCTCGGCGAGGCGGTTCACGAAGGCGATCTTCTCGGCGACCGGGATCGTCGCCGGTTCGTTCTGAAGCCCGTCTCTCGGGCCAACCTCGACGATCTGGACGCGCGCAGGGAGCCCGATCACTCGAAGTCCAGGAGCGGAACACCCGGCTGCACGAGCTCGCCCCGGCGGCAGGTGACCGCGTTGACGCGTCCATCCCGGGGCGCCTTGATCGGCAACTCCATCTTCATGGCCTCGAGCATGATCAACAGATCTCCCTGCGCGACCCGCTGGCCGGGCTGCACGTTAATCATCACGACGGTCGCCGGCATGGGCGAGGCGAGCGCGGTCTCATCGTGGCTGTGACGCGCCTTCCGACGCGCAGGAGGCGCCGCGTCGATCAGGTACACGCCCCCATCGAAAAAAACCCAACGGGCGTCTCCCGCGGCGACGCCATGGGCCAGCCATTGCCGCGTACCGTCGTTCACGCGGTACCGGCCCCCGCCAAGCGATGTGACCCGGACGTTAGACGCGGACATTCTGCAACGCGCTCCAGGGATCGGCATCACGTCCAGCATCCTGGCCGACCCGAAGGTCGGCCTCTACGCCCGGCAGAAGGGCATCGGCGATGGCCAGCACTTCTGCTGGAGGTTCCGTCGCGAGCGCAGACCGAAGCGCCGCCCCTTCGCGGTCGAGGAAGTGCGTGTCGAGCTCGCCGCTGACGAAGCGCGGATGCTCGAGCAGGGCGATGAGGAACGGCACGTTCGTCCGGATCCCCAGGATGGGATAGCTGCGCAGCGCGGCAAGCGCGCGCCTGCGCGCGGCGTCCCGCGTGTCTCCCGACGCGATGAGCTTGGCGATCATCGGGTCGTAGTGAACGCTGATCTGACCGCCCTCGACGACGCCGGCATCCACCCGGATGCCCGGCATGACCGGCTCTCGATAGAGGAGCAGGGGGCCGGCCTGCGGCAGGTCGTTCCGCGACGGATCCTCCGCGTAGACCCGCACCTCGATCGCGTGGCCGCGCTGCGCGATCTCCGCCTGTGACCACGGCAGCCTCTCGCCGGACGCCACGGCTATCTGTGCGCGCACGAGGTCGACGCCGGTCACCTGCTCGGTGACCGGGTGCTCGACCTGCAGGCGCGTGTTCATCTCGAGGAAATAGAACCTCGCGGCGTCACCGGCGCCATCGAGCAGGAACTCGATCGTCCCCGCATTGCGGTACCCCGCCGCGCGCGCCACGCGGACCGCCGCCTCTCCCATTCGCGCGCGCAGTGCCGGCGTCAACGCGACCGACGGCGACTCCTCGACGATCTTCTGGTGGCGCCGCTGGATGGAGCATTCGCGCTCGAAGAGGTGGAGCACCTGTCCGTGGGCGTCGGCGATCACCTGAATCTCGACGTGCCGCGGCTGCTCGACCAGCCGCTCGACGTAGAGCGTGTCATTGCCAAACGCGGCTGACGCCTCCCGGCGAGCCTGCGCAATCGACGGCAGCAAGGCCGCCTCCTCCCGGACCGCTTTCATCCCGATCCCGCCGCCGCCGGCCGATGGTTTCAGCAGGACGGGGAAGCCGAGGACGTGTGCCGCACCCGCAATGGCTCCGTCGGACTGATCCGCGGGGATGGAGCCCGGCACTACCGGCACCCCGGCGCGGTGCGCGATCTCGCGCGCCGCAATCTTCGAGCCCATCCGCTCGATGGCGTCTCCCGGCGGACCGACAAAGACGATCCCCGCCTGCTCGCACGCATGCGCGAACGCGGCGTTCTCCGACAGGAAACCGTAGCCGGGATGAATGGCGTCCGCCTTCGTCGCGCGGGCGGCGGCCAGGATCGCTTCGACGAGCAGGTAGCTTTCCGACGGCGCCGCGGGTCCGATCCGCACGGCGTGGTCGGCAAGCGATGCGTGCAGCGCCTGCGCATCCGCGTCGGAGTAGACGGCCACGGACTCGATTCCGAGCTCCCGGCACGCACGAATGACGCGCACCGCAATCTCGCCACGATTGGCGATCAGGATGCGACGCAACATCTGCCGTCACGGGCCGCGGAGACGCGGAAACGCGGAGGTTTTGTGGTTCTGTGGTGGGGGCCGATTGCAGCCGGACCGAGAAACAGCAGCCATTGAATCCCGGGCGCGCGCGAGCGGCACCCGACAACCAGTCTCGCTCCGCGTCGCCGCGTCTCCGCGGGCCGTCTCAGTGGCCGACGGTCAATCATCGGGTGACCGTCCAATTCGGTTTCCGCTTCTCCAGGAACGCTTTCATGCCCTCCTGGCCTTCCTCCGACACGCGCCGGGCGGCGATCGTGTCGGTGGTGATCCCCATCGTGTCCTGCACTGGCCGGCCCCACACTTTCCGCAGCAGCTCTTTCACCGTGGAAATCGCGCCCGGGGCGGCCGTGAGGAGCTCCGAGACGTACCTGCCAATACAGGCGTCGAGCTGCGCCTCCTGCGCGACCGCATGCACCAATCCAATCTCTTTTGCCCGCGCCGCATCGAAGCGCATTCCGGTGAGGAACAGCTCGCGCGTCGCGGACATGCCCACCTTCGTCAGCACGTACGGCGAGATGACGGCGGGCACGATCCCGACCTTCACCTCGGTGAACCCGAACGTCGCCTGCTCCCCGGCGACGACGATATCGCAGACGGCGACGAGGCCGGCGCCGCCACCGAGCGCGGCGCCGTGGACACGGCCCACGAGCGCGATCGGCAGATGATCGAGGCTCGCATACATCTTGGCCATCGCCGAGGCGTCCTGCACGTTTTCGTCATGGGTGTACGACACCATGCGCGACATCCACGTCAGGTCGGCGCCCGCGCAGAACGCCTTGCCCGCGCCGGCCAGCACGGCGACGCGGACCTGGTCATCGGCAGCCACGGCGGCCGCCCACCGCGTGATCTCGTCGATGACCTGCTCGTTGAAAGCATTGCGGACGTCAGGGCGGTTGAGAGTGACGTACTCGACAGGACCCTCGCGGCGTACCTGGATGAAATCGTAAGCCATGTCACGCTCGCCACTCATGACACACGACGCGGCCCTTGTGGTCATGACGTCTTTGTGACACTAACGCGCTGAAGTTTGTTTTTCCAGCAAAGAAGCGCGTTAGTGTCACTAGCCAGCACAGGTTCTCGAACACAGCGCGGCGAACAGTCATCTTTGGTTGCGGCCTCCGGCCGCGCTGTGTTCTCCGTGGCATATGTCGTCCCGGTGCGCTCCGTGGCTACATCCTGAACACCCCGAACTTCGGCGGCAGGATCGGCGCGTTGAAGGCGGCCGACAAGCCGAGGGCCAGGGCGTGCCGCGTCTGCGCCGGGTCGAGAATGCCGTCGTCCCACAGGCGGGCAGTGGAATAGTAGGGAGACCCCTCGCGCTCGTACTTCTCGAGGATCGGCTGGCGAATGGCCTCTTCGTCTTCCTCGCTGAGCGGTTGGCCCTCGCGCGCCAGCTGATCGCGCTTGACCGTGGTCAGTACGCCCGCTGCCTGCTCGCCGCCCATGACCGAGATCCGTGCATTGGGCCACATCCAGAGGAAGCGTGGCTCGTACGCGCGCCCGCACATGCCGTAGTTCCCGGCGCCGAACGAGCCTCCGATGATGACGGTGAACTTGGGGACCACGGAATTGGCCACCGCGTGCACCATCTTGGCGCCGTCTTTCGCGATGCCGCCGCGCTCGTACTGACGCCCGACCATGAAGCCGGTGATGTTCTGCAGGAACACGAGCGGGACCCCTCGCACATTGCAGAGCTCGATGAAATGCGTCGCTTTGAGCGCCGACTCAGAGAACAGCACCCCGTTGTTGGCGACGATGCCGACGAGAAAACCGTGGAGGCGCGCGAAGCCGGTCACGATCGTTGGCGCGTACCGCTCCTTGAACTCGTCGAAGCGCGATCCGTCGACGATCCTCGCGAGGACCTCGCGGACATCGTACGACTTGCGGACATCGGCGTTTACAATTCCGTAAATTTCCGCCGGATCGTACGCCGGCTCTTCGGACGAGACGAGGTCGCCGGGCAGCGTCTTCACTCTGTTGAGGGTTGAGATCACCGTCCGCGCCTGGTGAAGCGCGTGATCATCGTCTTCCGCCATGTAGTCGGCGACGCCTGAGATGCGGGTATGGACGTCGGCGCCGCCCAACTCTTCGGCGGTGACCTCTTCGCCGGTCGCGGCCTTCACGAGCGGCGGCCCGCCCAGGAAAATCGTGCCGGTCCCCTTGACGATGATCGTTTCGTCGGACATCGCCGGGACGTATGCCCCACCGGCTGTGCAGGAGCCCATGACGACCGCCACCTGTGCGATCCCCTCGGCTGACATGCGCGCCTGGTTGAAGAAGATACGTCCGAAGTGCTGGCCGTCAGGAAACACGTCGGCCTGCAGAGGCAGGAAGGCGCCGCCGGAGTCCACCAGATACACGCAGGGCAGACGGTTCTGGAGCGCCACCTCCTGTGCTCGCAGGTGCTTCTTGACCGTCATCGGGTAGTAGGTCCCTCCCTTGACGGTCGCGTCGTTGGCGACGATCAGAACCTCGCGGCCGGCCACACGTCCGAGCCCGGTCACGAGCCCCGCGCCCGGGGCGTCGTTGTCGTACATCTCCCAGGCGGCAAGCGGCGAAAGCTCCAGAAAAGGCGAGCCCTGATCGAGGAGCCGCTCGATCCGGTCCCGTGCCGGCAGCTTCCCCTGATCGCGATGGCGCTGGAGCGCGCGCGGACCGCCGCCCTGCCGCGCGGCACTGAGCCGCTCCTTCAGCTCCTCGACGAGGCGGGTCATCCGCGCGTGGTTATCGGCGAACTCCGGGCTGTCGACTCGAATGTGGGAATCGAGAACGTCCATTCGACGCAATGTGGGGAGGATGCTGTCCCCGGACCGTCCCGGGCTTGGATCCTCCGGTTCGGAGTATAGGACCAACGGTTCGGGAGCCAGGTCACGGGCTGCGCTGATCCGCGGTAGAGCTCGCAACTGGGTGCCAATCGCTTGGAGTCGTAGAGCGGTCAACGCTAAACTGAGTGGAAAAGTTACACCCTGTAACCTTCCTCACCAATTGAGGCAGGCATGTATTGTTTGCCAACGCAGTGTGATAAATTACCGGCCGCCCACCAGGTGATCAATGCCGACTTCCTCTTCCGGTCCCAGCAAACGCCGGAAACGCGTCCTGGCGATAGACGACGAACCCGCGATGACCGAGTGGCTCAAGATGGTCATCGAGGCGGAAGGCTACGAAGTTCGTACTGCGCTCATCGGCACGCGCGGTGAGGAAATCTTCAAGCAGTGGAGGCCGGACGTGGTCGTGACCGACCTCATGCTGCCCGACCTCGACGGCATCCAGCTGATGCGGAAGCTGAAGGAGATCGACGTCTGGCCGGAGATCATCGTGATCAGCGGTCAGGGGACCGTGGCGCGCGCGGTCGAAGCTGGGCAGGCGGGCGCCTTCTACTTCCTGGAGAAACCGGTCAGCCAGGACGGCCTGATCGACATGATCCGGAAGGCGCTCGACCGGACGCAGGAGCGTGCGGAGCACCAGCAGCTGAAGGAGCAGATCCGGGGACAGTACAGCTTCGCGAACATCGTCGGCCAGAGCAAGAAGATGAAGGACCTTTTCGAGCTCATCGAGAGCGTGGCCGCCAGCGATGCCAACATCCTCATCCAGGGGGAGAACGGCACGGGGAAGGAGCTCATCGCCAACGCGATTCATTACAACTCCAACCGTGTGAAGGGTCCGTTCATCAAGATCAACTGCGCCGCCATCCCCAAGGACCTCATCGAGAGCGAATTGTTCGGCTACAAGAAGGGCGCATTCACCGGCGCGCAGACCGACAAGGTCGGCCTCTTCGAGATGGCCGAGGGGGGCTCGCTGCTGCTGGACGAGATCGGGGAGATGCCGCCGTACCTGCAGACGAAGCTGCTGCGCGTGCTGCAGGAGCGCGAATACCGGCCGATCGGCAGCGACCGGCTCGTGCACGTGGACTTCCGGCTCATCTGTGCCACGAACATCGAGCTCGACGTCGCCCTGCGTGAAGGAAAACTGCGGGAGGATCTTTACTTCCGCATCAACACGATCACGCTGCGCGTGCCCCCGATGCGCGAGCGGAGCGAAGACATTCCGCTGCTCTGCAACCACTTCCTGTCGAAGTTCAATCAGCGCTACCAGAAGAACGTCCGCTCCATCTCGCCGGCGGCGTATCACCTGCTCATCCGGAACCGCTGGGCCGGCAACGTGCGCGAGCTGGAGAACGCGATCGAGCGCGCGGTGCTGGTGTGCAAGATCGGCGAGATCACGCCCAACGACCTGCCCGAGACGATCCGCGAGGAAGGCAGCCCCGCACAGGAGTTCACGATCCCGCCGCATCGCACGCTGGCCGAGATCGAGAAGATGGCGATCGTGCAGACGCTCCAGCGGACGAACTGGAACAAGCAGGAGGCTGCCCAGATTCTTGGTCTCTACCGGCCGACGCTGTACAGCAAGATGAAGAAGCACGACATCAAGGATCAGCGCGCCGCCGCGCGCGCCGCCGCCAGCTCTGCGGGCGGCTGAACCTCCCCGCCCTGCCGTTCTCCCTTCTGCCTTCTCGCTTCTCGGTTCGTGTTCACGTTCAGGGTTCGGTTCGTGGTTCAGGTTCGCGGCGCTCGGCGCCCGAACATCCGGCCCGAGCGCCGCAAGGCGCGACGCGCGAACGTCGAACCGAACACCGAACCTGAACACGAACCAGAGAAGGGAGAACCGAGAAGCGGGAAACGACGAGGGCGCCGACCCAGCTCGTCCGGTTCGGCGCCCGGGGTTCCTGGCCCGGCCGTTGCAAAACAGATGGGCCATGTTGGAGCGGGTGGGTGGCGCCATCCTCGCCGCGCTGGCCTGGATAGGCGAGGTGGCCCTCTTCGCCTTCCGGGCATTGCGCGAGGCGTTCCTGCCTCCCTACGAGCTTCGCGAGATCTCGCGTCATGTCTTCGAGATCGGCTGGCGGTCCACGCCGCTCGTCGCCACGTCCGGCCTCGCCATCGGCATCGTGTTGTCGATGCATACACGCGCGTCGCTCGAGCGCTTCGGCGCCGAAGCGATGATTCCCTCCGGTCTCGCCATCGCGCTGATACGCGAGACGGGTCCGCTGGTGACGGCGCTCCTCGTGGCCGGCCGCGTCGGGGCCGGCATCGGCGCCGAGCTGGGCGCGATGAAGGTCACGGAACAAATCGATGCGCTCGAGGCCGCGGCGGTCGACTCCTTCAAGTTCCTGGCGGTGACCCGCATCCTGGCCTGCATCCTCGCGATGCCGCTGCTCACCACGATCACCGACTTCTGCGGCATCGTCGGCGGCTTCCTCGCCGAGTTCACCGTCAGCGGCATGTCGTGGGACCTCTATTTCAATCGCGCCTTCTCCCTGATCCAGTTCACCGACTTCATCCCGGCCACGATCAAGACGGCCGTCTTCGGACTGATCATCGGGACCATCGGCTGCTATCTCGGATTCACGACGACGCAGGGTACCGAAGGCGTCGGCCGCACCGCAACGCAAAGCGTCGTCCTCTCGTCAATTCTGATCATCGTGACCAACGTGGTGCTGGTGCGGTTGATCTTCTTTCTCTTCCCGGCGAACGCGTGATGGACGACTTCGCGATCCGGCTCGACGGCGTGTCCAAGGCGTTCGACGGCCGCAAAGTGCTGGACGACGTCACGCTGGACATCAAGCCTGGAGCCGGCTTCTGTTTGCTCGGCCGCAGCGGCACAGGCAAGAGCGTCACGCTCAAGCATATTGTCGGGCTGTTGAAGCCGGACAGCGGCCACGTCTACGTGCGCGGCAAGGACGTGCCGTCCCTTCCCGCGCGCGAGCTCGCGGAGGTGCGCAAGAGCATGGGCTTCCTGTTCCAGAGCTCGGCGCTCTTCGACTCGATCACCGTCGGCGAGAACGTGGCATTCCCGCTTCGCCGGCACACCGACTGGACGGACGAGAAGATTCGTTCGGTGGCGAAGGCGAAACTGGCCGACGTGGGGCTCGAGAAGGACTACGACAAGATGCCGGCCGACCTCTCGGGCGGCATGCGCAAGCGGGCGGGACTCGCGCGCGCCATGGCGCTCGATCCGGACATCCTGCTGGTGGACGAGCCCACGGCGGGACTCGATCCGATCACCTCCGACGAGATCGACGAGCTGCTCCTCAATCTCAAGAAGAAGGGGACGACGCTCGTCGTGGTGACCCACAACATTCCAAGCGCGCGCCACGTCGGCGACGAGTTGGCCATGCTGCACGAGGGACGCCTGATTGCGCGCGGCACCGCGGAGGAGCTGGATGGCAGCGACAACGACGTGGTGCGCGCGTTCATGCGGTCGGAGAACGCGGGGTAGAAAGATGAGAGCCACGAGCCGCGGAGGCGCGGAGACGCGGAGGCAATCCGGGCGGGCTTTCTCCGCGTCGCCGCGTCTCCACGGCCGCGTGAGAGCGAAGAGCGCAACACCGGAAGGCAGAGCGGAATGATTTCTTCACGTGCGGTCGGTGCCGGCGCATTCGTCGTGCTGGGTGTCGTCCTGTTCACCGCTGCGCTGTTCATGATCGGCTCGCGGCGCATGCTGTTCGAGGACCGGTTCCCGGTTTACACGGAGTTCGGCCGCCTGGGACAGCTGGAGGTCGGCGCCGTGGTGCGCGTCGCGGGGCTGGATGCGGGAGAGGTCACCGACATTCACATCCCCGCCAGCCCCTCGGGCAAGTTCCGGGTGCGGATGGAAGTCCGGGAGGACCTGCATCAGTTGATGCGCACCGACTCGGTGGCGACCACGCAGACCGAGGGACTGGTCGGCGCCGTGTTCGTCAACATCATTCCCGGCTCGGATCAGGCGCCGGTCGTGCCCGAGGACGGGACGATTCCGGGCCGCGATCCATTTGAGTTCGCCGATCTGTTGCAGCAGGCGAGCGACACGATCACCCTGGTCAACGACACGGTCGAATCGCTGCGTGGCGACATCACGAAGGCGGTGGAGCAGGTCGCGCTGACCGCGGAAGACGCGCATGCCCTGCTCGAGGACGTCCGGCCGGACATCACCAACATCGCCCGGAACGGCAGTCGAATCAGCGCCGACACGCAGCGGATCATCGAGAGTCTTCGCGCGGGCGAGGGCACCATCGGCAAGCTGATCAACGACGACGAGCTGTACCGCCGCGCTACGGAGATCGCCACCGAAGCGAAATCGGTCATGGAGGATGTGAAGTCCGTCGTCGAAAACGTGAAGGGCATGTCGAACGAGGCACAGGGCGCCATCGCCGATTTCCGGTCGAAGGACGGTCCCGCACAAGGGCTGATGGCGGACATGCGCATCACGTTGTCGCAGGCGCGGGAAGCCACCGCGGATCTGGCCGACAACATGGAAGCGATGAAGCACAACTTCCTGCTTCGCGGCTTCTTCAACCGGCGCGGATATTACGATCTCGACGCCATCTCCCCGGCTGAATACCGCAAGGGCGTGCTGGAAAACGGTAAACGGAAGGCCATGCGCATCTGGCTCGCCGACGCCGTGCTGTTTCAGCCGGGGCTCGAGGGCACCCACGTCCTGACGGAAGACGGCCGCGCCCGCATCGACTCGGCCATGGCGACCTACCTCGAGTATCTGCCGAGCAACCCGATCGTCATCGAGGGCTACGCGACAGGCGGCACCGTTCCGGAACGCTTCCGCAGCTCGAGGCAAAGGGCTGGAATCGTCCGCGAACACGTGCTCGGTCGGTACGAGCTGCCACCGCAGACCGTGGGCTACATCGCGCTCGGCGGCGACGCGCCAGGCAGTCCGGACGGAGATACGTGGAATGGCGTGGCACTGACACTTTTCCTCGATCGCACGGAACTGCAGCTGGCAAGCCAGGGTGCGGCGAGGACGCCGGGCACCAAAGCGGCTACCCCGGCCGAGAGGCCGGCGACCAGGTGACGATCGTGGCACCCGTTTTGGATTGCTCATCGCTGGGCCATGAACGGAGGACGTGTGAGCGAACAGTCTCGATTGCTAACAGGCGCCGTGATCGGCGCGATGGCGGGCTGCGCCGCCACCTACCTCTTCTTTACGGACAGAGGGCGCACGTGGCGCGCACGCATCGAACCGGCGGTTGATGACCTGCGGCGTGAATTCGGACGGTTCCAGAAAACCGTCGAAAAGCTGGGCGTGATGGCCAACGAGGGAATTCGCGTGGTCAACGAGTTCAATGCCGCTCGCGGGCCGTCGCATTTTCAGGACCGCACGTCGCACTGATCAACATGGTTTGAAGGGAATCCGGACAGGGTCGGTTCAATGGTGGCGCGCCTCGGATGAGGCGCCGGGATACAAGCAGGCCGGACTTGCGTGTCCGACGGATGGGAATCGTGAGGGAGGATCAGCACAATGGCGGACAGCTACGATCGTTACGAGAATGAAAGCAGCGGCGGCGGGTTCATGATGGGCCTGCTGACGGGGACCGTGCTCGGAGCGGGCCTCGGAATACTGCTGGCGCCGAAGGCCGGTGCCGAGCTGCGCGGCGCGATCGGCGAACAGGCGCGCAACTGGGGCAACACCGCGTCTGAACAGTATCGGCACGCGCGCGAAACGGCGGGCACCTGGGCGGAGAAGGGCCGCGACATGGTGAACCAGGCGCGCGAGGCCGCGACGAATGCTGCCGAGCAGGCACGCGGCTACGCCGGCGGAGCCACCGGCAGCAGCTATGGCAGCACCGGCAGCTCGTACGGCGGCAACAGCGGCACCACGGGTAGCACCGGGTCGACCGGCGGGTACGGCAGTCCAACGGGAAGCGACTTCAATCGGTCGTAATTCCCGGGCAACGGGCTCCAGGCGACGGGCTACGGGACGCGGGCTTCTGCCCGGCCTGTAGCCTGCTGCTCCGGAGCCTTGAGGCCCGAAGCCCGGAGCCTGCCATAATCGGACAGTGTCGCCGGTCCGCATCCTCCGCAGCCTGCGCGCGGAGCTCCGGTTCTCGGGCCTCGCCGCCTGGCGAGCCCTCGTCGGGCTGGTCAACAGCCAGGACCTCACGCACGCAGCGGCCATCGCGTACTACGCCCTGCTCTCCCTGTTCCCCTTTCTGCTCCTCGTCATCTCGTTGCTCGGATCCATTGCGGCCGACGAGCAGGACCGCACGGCGGTGCTCACGTTCGTCTTCCGCTACTTTCCGACGCAGCTCGATTTCGTCCGGACGCAGCTCGACGCGTTCCGGCAGACCCGCCTGCCGGTCGGCGTGGCCGGCGGCCTTGCCTTGATCTGGGCGTCGCTCGGCGTGTTCGGCGCGATCACCAGCGCCGTGAACGAGGCGTGGGGCGTCGAAAAGCAGCGCAGCTTCTGGAAACACCGGATGGTGTCGTTCCTGATGCTGGTTGCGGCGGGGAGCGTCACGATGCTCGCGCTCGTCGCCGTCAGCGCCGTGCAGGTTGCCGAGGCATCGTGGTTCGGCGTGATGCTGTCGCGGTTCGCGTGGCTCTCGGCGTTCCAGTCGTGGGTCTTCCGGTATGCGGCGACCATCCTGCTCATCGTCGCGGTAGGGCTCGTCTACTATTTCATTCCGAACGCGAAGACGCGCTTCCGCGACGTGTGGGTCGGCGCCGTGCTGACGGGCGTGCTGTGGACGCTCGCTTTCCGTGGCTTCTCCTGGTACATCGGGAGGAACAGCCAGCTCACGCTGATCCACGGGTCGATTGCCGCGGTCGTGGTGTTCCTGTTGTGGATCTACATCTCTTCGGTGATCCTCATGTACGGCGTTGAGTTCACCGCGGCCTACGCGCGATTGCGACGACGGCGTCCGGATGAAATGCCGGCGGCGCCAACGCCCCGGGTGTAGTCTTCACAGCGACCATGCCCAATCGTCTCGCCACCGAGCACAGCCCTTACCTCCTTCAGCACAAGGAGAATCCGGTCGACTGGTTTCCCTGGGGCGACGCCGCATTTGAGAGGGCACACCACGAGGACAAGCCGATCTTCCTGTCGGTCGGCTATTCGACCTGTCACTGGTGCCACGTGATGGAGCACGAGAGCTTCGAGAACGCGGAGGTGGCCGAGGTCCTCAATCGCCACTTCGTCTCCATCAAGGTCGATCGTGAAGAGCGGCCGGATGTCGATCGGGTCTACATGACGTACGTGCAGGCGACGACCGGCTCCGGCGGATGGCCGATGAGCGTGTGGCTCACGCCGTCGCTGAAACCCTTCTACGGGGGGACCTACTTTCCACCGACGTCACGGTGGGGACGGCCCGGTTTCGTCGAGATCCTCCAGGAAATCGCGCGCGTCTGGCGCGAGGAACGCGAGAACGTCGAGCGCTCCGCCTCGTCGATCGTGGAACGGCTGCAGAGCTTCGGTGCCCAGACGGGCGGCGGGGCGGTACCGGGGCCTGACGTGCTCGTGGCCGCAAGCCGCCAGTTCGGGGCAGCCTTCGACGCGCGGCGCGGCGGTTTCGGTGACGCTCCGAAGTTTCCCCGACCGAGCGAACTGCTGTTCCTGCTGCGCGAGCATGCGCGCACGGCCGAAGGGGAGCCCCGCGATATGGTGCTCACGACCCTTCGCGCCATGGCCATTGGCGGCATGCGCGACCATATCGGCGGCGGGTTCCATCGGTACTCAGTGGACGGCGACTGGCGTGTGCCGCATTTCGAGAAGATGCTCTACGACCAGGCGCAGCTCGTCCTGGCCTATCTCGAAGCCGCGCAGCTCACGGGCGATGCGTTCTACGCCGACGTCGGCGCCGACACGCTCGACTACGCGCTGCGCGACCTGGCCGACGCGGATGGCGGCTTCTTCTCGGCCGAGGATGCGGACAGCGTCCCACCTGAGCAGGCGCAGGCTACCCAGCCGCACAAGAGCGAGGGCGCGTTCTACATCTGGCGCGACGAGGAGATCGAGCAGGCGCTCGCGGAGGATGCCGACGTCTTCCGCCTGCGTTACGGCGTGTTGCCGGATGGCAACGCCCCGTTCGATCCCCAGCAGGAGTTCACGCACAAGAACCTGCTTTACACCGCACGGCCCATCGAAGAGGTCGCGTCGCGCACCGGGCGGTCACGCGAGGAGGTGGAGGCGGCCCTGAAGCGCGCGCGCTGGAAGCTGCTTGCGGTCCGCGACCGGCGCCCGCGCCCGCATCTCGACGACAAGGTCCTGACAGCGTGGAACGGCCTCCTGATTGCGGCCCTCGCTCGCGCATCGCGCGTGCTCGATGACAGCGGGCAGTACCTCGCCGCAGCCCGGCGCGCCGCCACGTTCATCCACGCGCGCCTCTGGCACGGCGCCTCGGGCACGCTTTTCCGCCGCTATCGGCGGGGCGATGCGGGCGTCGAGGGCTACGCCGAAGACTACGCGTATCTGACCTGCGGGCTGCTCGAGCTGTTCCAGGCCGATGGAGACCCGCGCTGGCTCGAGTGGGCGCTGACCCTCCAGCGGCGGCAGGACGAGCTGTTCTGGGACGCCGTTGACGGCGGCTGGTTCAGCACGACCGGACGTGACGCCTCCGTGCTGCTTCGTCTCAAAGAGGACTACGACGGCGCGGAGCCCGCGGCGAGCTCGATCTCGGTCCTCAACCTGCTGACGCTGTCGCATCTCACCGCCGACCCGGCGATGTCGCAAAAGATCGAGAGGACCTTCGCCGCGTTCGCCGGCCGCGCCGCACAAATGGGCCGCGCCGTGCCGATGATGCTCGCGGCGCTGTCGACCTATCATTCCGGCATGCCGCAACTCGTGATCGCGGGCGGCGAACCGGACGCGCTCGCGCTGGTGGCCGTCGCACGCGAGCGCTATCGCCCCGACGCGGTGGTGATCCGCGCGGACCCTGTCCACGCGGACGCGCTGGCGCGGCTGCTGCCCTGGACGGCCGCCATGACAATGCGCGAGGGGCGAGCGGCCGCATACCTGTGCCGGGACTTTGCCTGCGAAGCCCCGGTGACCTCGCCCGATGCGCTGCGGACCCTATGGAGTTCTCTGTAGACGTCTGGCTGCGGGGCGACAATCACGCGACGACGCACGTGATTGCCCCCGTCCCGCGCGAGCCGGGTTCCTGGACGGACAGCGACGTGGCTGCGGTGCTCGTCGGTATGCTGCGGACGCTCGATCGCGCCAGGCACCCTGATGCGGCGCCGGAGCGGCCGGTGGCGCTTCGCGGCTTCAGCTGGATCGTGAACCCGTTCGAGGACGGAGGCGTCGTGATTGCGCTCGAACTCGCACTAGGCGCCGCCGTCGCCGGGCCATTCGATATCCCCGAACGCGAGTTGAACGCAATGATTCAGCGGGTCATCGACGCGCACCGCGCGTCCAGCGACACGATTCATTGAGCGGTGGAGCGTTTGGCCGACAGCCGGCGGCGTGGGCAACGCCGCCGGCTGGGGCCAGGCGAGAAGGCTGACAGTCTGGTATGAGGGTGTCGGCCCTTCCCCATCAGCATATTCAATCCCGGACCCTGTGTGGGGAAGGAATTATCTCAGTGGAGGCCGCTCACATTTTGGCGAAAGCCAGAAAACCTAGAACCTGTGTGTATACAAAACTTTAGAGGCGAGACGCTTATCGAGCGTGGCGAAACGGCTGAGCAGCGGATCGTCCAGCCAGTTGTGCGTGTAGACCACATAGAGGTCGTTGCCCGGTTTCATGATCCATCGGAACCGCGACTGCCATCCGAGTACTGAGCTCTGCGTGTCGAACTGGAAGTTGTTCACCCAGGCGATGAACGGGCTGAACTGCGTCTCCCCGATCACCCTGTAGAGCCGCGTCGCGAAGCGTCCTTCCGCAAGATCGACCTGGTTCCACTCGCCGTTGAAATACAGGATGTACCCGGG